>NZ_JBHTJA010000203.1:0-4890 GCF_042675525.1 Actinomadura sediminis | reverse complement strand
CGGCGGCGGCGTGCCCGCGGCCCGCGCCGGGCCCGCTGCGGATCGCGCGGGGCGGGCCGCCGCTGGCGGTCACCCTGCACAACGCCGTCATCGCGGGAGGCCGGACCGCCGCGGTCTACGGGGCGCTGGAGCGGGTCGTGGCGCGCGGCGCCGACGTCGTCCTCGGGGTGTCGCCGGACCTGGAGGAGCGGATGCGCGACCTCGGCGCCCGCTCGACGGGGCACGCGCTCGTGCCCTCGCCCGCGCCGCGCGCCCACCCCGGACCGGCCGCCCGCGCCGACCGGCGCGCGGAGCTGGGCGTGGGGGAGCGGCCGCTGATCCTCACGGTGGGGCGGCTCGCCGACCAGAAGGGGTTCCCGACGCTGCTGGACGCCGCCCGCGGCTGGGCCGCCCGCGAACCGCGGCCGCTCGTCGCGATCGCGGGCGACGGGCCGCTGGAGGACGAGCTGCGCGCCCGCATCGACCGCGAGGGGCTGCCGGTGGTGCTGCTCGGCCGCCGCAAGGACGTGCCCGAGCTGCTGGCGGCCGCCGACGTCGCGGCCGTCCCGAGCGTGTGGGAGGGGCAGCCGCTGATCGTGCAGGAGATCCTGCGGGCGGGGCGGCCGCTGGTCGCCACCCGGGTCGGCGGGATCCCGGGCCTGGTGGGCGCCGCCGACCGGACGGGCGGCGGGCTGCTGCAGGGACCCGAGAGCGAGGCGGCGCTGCTCGTCCCGCCCGGGGACGCCGGGGCGCTGGAACGCGCGGTGAGCCGGGTGCTGGACGACCCGGCGCTCGCGGCGCGGCTGGCGTCGGCCGCGGCCGCGCGGGCCGCGCTGCTGCCGGACGAGGGCGACGCCGTCGACCAGCTCGTCCGCCTCTACCGGGAGCTGCGGGAGGGGCGCGCCCGGCGCGGGAGCGGCGCGTGACGGGGCCTTAGACGCCTCCCCGCGGGCCCGGGTTCTGAAAAGGGTCAAAGAAATTTGGCGGATCGGGAACCGGCCGATGGGGGATCACGTTTAAGGAGGCAGTGGAGGGGAGTATCCCTGCGCGCGGTTCTCGTCAGCACGGCCGGTCCGTACCGGCCCGGGTTCCGCGGCCCGTTCCCTGCAGGGCGGGAGAGACCTCCGGCGCTCTGACATGTCCGCCGGAGGAGAGTTCACCTTGTCCGTAGCCCCCTGGGTGTGGGCCCTGACGCTCGTCGGGATCCTCGCCGTCATCCTCGCCGACCTCTTCATCATCCACCGGAACGACACCCGGGAGTTCACCACCCGGCGCGCCGCGTTCTGGTCGTCGATCTACATCGGCCTCGCCGTTGTCTTCGGCCTCGGCGTCTGGGCCTTCTCCGGAGGCGAGTACGCCGCGCAGTACTTCGGCGGCTTCGTCACCGAGAAGAGCCTGAGCGTCGACAACCTCTTCGTGTTCATGGTGATCCTGGCGCGGTTCGCCGTGCCGAAGCGGTCGGAGCACACCGTGCTGATGGCCGGGATCATCATCGCGCTGGTGCTGCGCGGCATCTTCATCGCGGTCGGCGCGGCGGCCCTCGCCGCCTTCACCTGGGTCTTCTTCATCTTCGGCGCGATCCTCATCTGGACGGCCTTCGGGCTGGTCCGCGGCGAGGACGACGACGAGGTCGGGGAGAACGGCATCCTGCGCTGGGCGAAGCGGGTCATCCCGACGGCCGACCGCTACGAGGGCAACAGGTTCTTCACCCGGGAGAACGGCCGCCGCCTGGCCACCCCGCTGCTGATCGTCATGATCGCGATCGGCACCACCGACGTGCTGTTCGCGCTGGACTCCATCCCGGCGATCTTCGGCCTGACCACCGAGCCGTACCTGGTGTTCACCGCCAACGCGTTCGCGCTGATGGGCCTGGTGCAGCTCTACTTCCTGCTGGGCGGCCTCGCCGACCGGCTCGCCTACCTCAGCCACGGGCTGGCGTTCATCCTCGGGTTCATCGGCGTGAAGCTGGTGCTGCACGCGCTGCACGAGTACGGCTTCCACTGGGCCCCGGACATCCCGATCTGGCTGTCGCTCTCGGTCATCGCCGGCACCCTCGTCGCCGTCACCGTGGTCAGCCTCGTCGCCCCGCCGAAGAAGTCCGTGAAGCCGTCGGCGAAGCCGGCCGTGGAGAAGGACGCGCAGGTCGGGGGCGACGTGGCGGGCGGCGAGGAACGCGACGCCCGCGCCGCGCTCGACTGAGACCCGGGTCACCGTCCCGCCCGAACAGAACTCTGTTCTAGAATCGCGCCAACAGCGGTCTGAGAAGGGTTGGACGCATGGCCATCGGGTTGACCGAGGAGCACGAGGCGCTCGCCGAATCGGTGCGCGGCTTCGCCGAGCGCAACATCCCGGCGACGGTCGTACGGGCCGCGCTGGACGCGGACGAAGAGACGAGGCCCGCCTTCTGGTCGGCCCTGGCCGAGCAGGGCCTGCTGGGCCTGCATATCGACGAGAAGCACGGCGGGCAGGGCTACGGGCTGCTCGAGCTGGCGATCGTGGTGGAGGAGCTGGGCCGCGCCGCCGCGCCCGGCCCGTTCCTGCCCACGGTGCTCGCCGGCGCGGTGATCGACCATTCCGGCAACGCCAAGGCGTGCGCGGAGCTGCTGCCGGTCCTGGCGGACGGGTCGCGCACCGCGGCCGTCGCCCTCGAGGGCGCGCTGACCGCCCGCCGCGACGGCGACACGCTCGTCGTCTCCGGGGAGGCCGCCACGGTGCTCGGCGCGTCCCTCGCGGACGTGCTGGTCCTGCCGGTGACGGCGGAGGACGGCGCCGAGCACTGGGTCGCGGTCGACGCGGCCGACGTCACCGTCACCCCGGTCGAGAGCCTGGACCGGGCCCGGCGCGTCGCGAAGGTCGCGGCGTCCGGTGTCACGGTCACCGCCGACCGGCTGCTGGACGACGTCACCACCCGGCGGGTCCGGGACCTCGCGGCGGCGCTGTTCGGCGCCGAGGCGGCGGGCGCGGCCGGCTGGCTGGTCACCACCGCCGCCGAGTACGCGAAGGTCCGCGAGCAGTTCGGCCGCCCGATCGGGCAGTTCCAGGGCGTCAAGCACAAGGCCGCCCGGATGCTGATCGCGCTCGAGCAGGCCCGCGCCGCCGCCTGGGACGCGGCCCGCGCGCTCGACGACGCGTCCCCCGACGCCGGGTTCGCCGCCGCGGTCGCCGCGGTGATCGCCGCGGACGCGGGCGTCCAGACGGCCCGCGACGCCATCCAGATCCTCGGCGGCATCGGGTTCACGTGGGAGCACGACGCGCACGTGTACCTGCGCCGCACGCTCACCCTGCGCGCCCTGCTCGGCCCCGCCAAGGACTGGGCCGCGGAGGTCGCCGCGACCGCCCTGGCCGGCGGCCGCCGGGAGGTCGTCCTCGAACTCGACGAGGACGCGCAGCCGACCCGCGAGCGCATCCAGGCCGAGATCGCCGAGCTGGCGAAGATCGAGGACAAGACCGAGCGCAACGTCCGGATGGGCGACGAGGGCTGGACCGTCCCGCACTTCCCGAAGCCGTGGGGCCGCGCCGCCGGGCCGGTCGAGCAGGTCCTCATCCAGCAGGAGCTGAAGGCCGCCGGGGTCAAGGCCCCGAACCTGGTGATCGGCGCGTGGCTGGTGCCCTCGCTCGTCCGCTACGGGACCGAGGAGCAGAAGGAGCGGTTCCTGCGCCCGACACTGCGCGGGCAGCTGAGCTGGTGCCAGCTGTTCTCCGAGCCCGGCGCGGGCTCGGACCTGGCGTCCCTGTCGATGAAGGCCGAGCGGGTCGAGGGCGGCTGGAAGCTCACCGGCCAGAAGATCTGGACGTCGATGGCGCAGATGGCCCAGTGGGGCTTCTGCATCGCCCGCACCGACCCCGACGCCGCCAAGCACGACGGGATCACGTACTTCCTCGTCGACATGAAGGCCCCGGGCGTGGACGTCCGCCCGCTGCGCGAGCTGACCGGTGACGCCCTGTTCAACGAGGTCTTCCTCGACGGCGTGTTCGTCCCCGACGAGCAGGTCGTCGGCGAGGTGAACCAGGGCTGGCAGGTCGCCCGCAACACCCTGTCCAACGAGCGGGTGTCGCTGTCCACCGGCGGCGGCCTCGGGATGGGCGTCCCCGAACTGCTGAACTTCTTCCGGGGCAAGGAGCTGGACGCCGTCGCGACGAGCGAGGTCGGCAAGCTCATCGCGCAGGGCCAGTCGATCGACCTGCTCGGGCTGCGCACCACGCTCAAGCAGCTCAACGGCGTGGAGCCGGGCGCGGAGGCGAGCGTCCGCAAGCTCCTCGGCGTCCAGTTCAACCAGGACGTCGCCGACTACTGCTGGGCGTCGCAGGGCGCGGCCGCCGCCACCGAGGTCCCGATGACCGAGGGCGGCATCGTGGCCCGCGCGATGCTGTTCAGCCGCTCGATGACGATCTACGGCGGCACCACCGAGGTACAGCTGAACATCATCGGCGAGCGTCTCCTCGGCCTGCCCCGCGACCCCGAGCCCGGCAAGTAACGCACGCCCCCGCGAGCCTCGCGTGGCGGGAGGTCCGTGCGCGGACACCGGCCGCGCGAGGCGCCGGGGACGGCGACCGGAGCGCGCACGAGGACGACGCGGCGACGCGCGGTTCGCACAGCCGGGGGTCCCGCGGGGACGCCCCTCCGGCTAGCGGCGCCCGAACGCGTAGGTGACGTTCAGCAGGACGATCGCCGTGAGGGTGAACACCAGCCCGGGCAGCCCGGCGTTGATCGCCGTGATCGCGCTCAGCGGGATCGCGGCGAGCAGCGACAGCACGGCGAGGGCCAGGCCGTGGTCGCGGCCGGGCGCCGCCGGCGCGGGAGCCCGGGCGGGACGGGCCCGCGGCGCGGGCGCCGGGACGCGCACGCCGATGGCGTCGAGCGCCTCCTCGATCCGGTTCACGACCGTCTCGATGAAGGCGTCGTCGTAGTCG
>NZ_JBHTJA010000202.1:0-5001 GCF_042675525.1 Actinomadura sediminis | reverse complement strand
CTCGGGCCCGCCGAGCGCGCCGAGGTCGCCCGGCTGATCGCGCTGCTGGACGCGGGCGCCGACCCCCGCCGCTCGCGCCGGTCCGCGCCCGCGCGCACCGGCCGTCTCGACCCGTCCCGGACCGTCCGGGAGACGCTCCGGCGCGGCGGCGAGACGGCGCCGCCGCGGTACCGCGCGCCCCGCGTCCGGCCCCGCCGCGTCGTGCTGATCGTCGACGTGAGCGGCTCGATGGCACCGTACGCGGACGCGCTGCTGCGGTTCGCGCACGCCGCCGTGCGGTCCGGCGGCCGGGCGGCGGAGGCGTTCACCGTCGGGACGCGCCTGACCCGCGTCACCCGGGAACTGGGCGCCCGCGACCCGGACGCGGCGCTGGCGGCGGCGTCCGCGGCGATCCCCGACTGGAGCGGCGGCACCCGCCTCGGCGAGGAGCTGCGCGAGTTCCTCGACCGCTTCGGGCGTCCCGGCATGGCCCGCGGCGCGGTCGTCGTCATCGCGTCCGACGGCTGGGAGCGCGGCGACGCGGGCCTGCTCGGCGAGCAGGCGGCGCGCCTGCACCGGCTCGCGCACCGGGTGATCTGGGCGAACCCGCACCGGGCGCGTCCCGGCTACGAGCCGCTCACCGCCGGGATGGCAGCGGCGCTCCCGCACGTGGACGACTTCACGTCCGGCCACAGCCTCGCCGCCCTGGAGCACCTCGCCCGCCTCATCGCGGGCGCGGGAAGGAGCTGCGGCCGTGGGTGACGGTGTCGTGAGGGGGATGTATCGGGCGTCGGGGTCCGGGTGTCGTTGGGCGGAGGCGTCGTGGGGCGGGGCCGGCTGGGCGTGTCGCGGGCGCGGGAAGGAGGCGCGCCCGTGGGTGACGGCGTCGCGAAGGGGACGTACCGGACGCCGGCCGGGCGCGGCGACGGCGCGGCCGGGCCGGGCGGGGCCGGGAACGGAGGCGGTCATGCGTGACGTGCTGGCGGACGTCGGCGGCTGGTACGCCGCCGGGGAGACGTTCGGGCTGGCGACGGTGGTGCGGACGTTCCGCAGCGCGCCGCGCCCGCCGGGGGCCGCGATGGCGGTGTCGGCGGGCGGGGAGGCGGCCGGGAGCGTGTCCGGCGGCTGCGTCGAGGGCGCGGTGTACGAGGTGGCGCGCGAGGTGCTGGCGTCCGGTGAGGCGGTGGTGCGGCGGTACGGGGTCAGCGACGACGACGCGTTCGCGGTCGGGCTGACCTGCGGCGGGATCCTGGACGTGCTGGTGGAGCCGGTCGGCCCGGACACGTTCCCCGAGTTCGGCGACGTGGCCGCGGCCGTCGAGCGGGGCGACCCGGTCGCAGTCGCGACGGTCGTCGGGGGGCCCGGCCGGATCGGCGCGCGGCGGGTGGTGTGGCCGGACCGGGCGTCGGGGACGCTCGCGCCCGGCGCGGCGCACGCGGCGCGGCTGGACGCGGCGGTCGACGACGACGCGCGGGGGATGCTCGCGCAGGGCGTCACGGGGGTGCGGCGCTACGGGCGGGAAGGGGAGCGGCGGCGGGACGAGCTGGAGGTGTTCGTCCACGCGTTCGCGCCGCCGCCCCGGCTGCTGGTGTTCGGCGCGATCGACTTCGCGGCGGCCGTCGCGCGGATCGGCCGGTTCCTGGGGTACCGGGTGACGGTGTGCGACGCGCGTCCGGTGTTCGCGACGCCGAAGCGGTTCCCGGACGCCGACGAGGTGATCGTGCAGTGGCCGCACCGGTACCTCGCCGGGGAGGCCGTGGACGGGCGGACGGCGATCTGCGTGCTCACGCACGACCCGAAGTTCGACGTGCCGCTGCTGGAGATCGCGCTGCGCACGGAGGCCGGGTACGTGGGCGCGATGGGGTCGCGCCGCACCCACGACGACCGGCTGGCGCGGCTCCGGGAGGCGGGGCTCGGCGAGGACGAGCTGGCGCGGCTGCGGTCGCCGATCGGCCTCGACCTCGGCGCGCGGACGCCGGAGGAGACGGCGGTGTCGATCGCGGCGGAGCTGGTGCAGCTGCGGTGGGGCGGGTCGGGGCGCCCGCTGACCGAGACCGCGGGCCGGATCCACGGCCCGGGGGCGTCCGATGAGGGGTGAGGCGGCCCCGGCCGGGCTGCTGCTCGCGGCGGGGGAGGGCCGCCGGTTCGGCCGTCCGAAGGCGCTGCTGGAGCTGGCCGGCGAGCGGCTCGTCGACCGGGGGGTGCGGACGCTGCGGGACGCGGGCTGCGCGCCGGTGCTCGTGGTGTCGGGCGCCGCCCCCGTGGAGGTGACCGGCGCGGTCGTGGTGCCGAACCCGGACTGGCGGGAGGGCATGGGGTCGTCGCTGCGCGCGGGGCTCGCCGCGCTGCCGCCCGGCTGCCCGGCCGTGGTCGTCGCGCTCGTCGACCAGCCCGGGGTGACGGCCGCGGCCGTCCGGCGGCTGATCGCCGCGTACGAGGGCGGCGCGCGGATCGCCGTCGCGACCTACGGCGGCGCGCCGCGCAATCCCGTCCTGCTGGCGGGCGAGCACGTCGCGGCGGCCGCCGCGTCGGCGGTGGGCGACCGGGGCGCGCGGGCGTTCCTGCGCGCCCGGCCCGACCTGGTGACGCGGGTGCCGTGCGACGGCGTCGCGGTGCCCGACGACATCGACACCCCCGCCGATCTGGACGCCTTCACCCGCGGCGGGCCCCGGTGAGCGGCGCCGCGCAGCAGGGGCGCCGCCCAGCAGAGGTACCGCCTAGGAGAGGGGCGGGACGGCGGACTCGTCGAGCGCGCCGCAGTCCACGGCGCGGCGGAGCCGCTCGGTCAGCGCCCTGATCGTCGCCGGCTCGTCCAGCACGCCGCCCCCGCCGCCGGACCGCTCCCGCCACGCCCGGACCCGCGCGATGACGTCGTCCACGCCCGTCAGGTGGTACCCGTACACGACGGCGTAGCGGCTGGGCAGGTGCGCCGGGTGCAGGTCCCAGCCCTGGTGGAAGCCGTGCCGCAGCGAGTGCCGGACGTGCGCGGCGTGCGCCGCCCACGCCGCGTTGACCTCGTCGGGGCCGTCGTCGCGCGGGACGACGTTGGTGGAGCCGTCCGACAGCCGGACCCCGGTCCCGGCGAACCCGACCTGCATGACGTGCCGCGCGAAGTCGCACGCCGGATGGTCGAGCCGCTGCTCCTCCGGCGGCAGCCCGACGGCGGCGGTGTAGTCGAACACGCCGAAGTGCGCGCCGGTCAGCCGTCCCCCGGCCGCCCGCACGATCGCGGGCGCCGCGACCCGCCCGTCCGCGTCGAAGACCGACTCGGGGGTCTCCACCTGGATCTCGAACCGCAGGATGCCGGCGGGCAGCCCGAGGGACGTCTCCAGCAGGTCCAGGTACTCGGTGAACAGCGCGACGTGCTCGGCGGAGAGCACCTTCGGGAACGTGATCGTGAACCCGCCGGGCAGCCGGCCGAGCCGGTCCCGCAGGGCGGTGAGGAACCCGTCGAGCGTCCGCATGGCCCGCTCGTGGCCGCCGTCGGCGAACGACTTGACCCGCAGCCCCCAGTAGTGGGGGAGCCCCTTCACCTCGTACGCGGCGGCCACGGCCTCGACGACCCGGCCGACGTCCGCGTCCTCCTCGGCGTCGGCGCGGACGCCGTACCCGTCCTCGAAATCGATCCGGACGTCCTCGAGCGGCTCGGCGGCCAGCTTGGCCGCGACCCGCTCCCGGACCGGCCCGGCCACCTCCGGGTCGAGGCCGAACGCGGCCCCGAACGACCCGTCGCCCGGGGTGTGGGTGTTGAGCAGCCGCAGCGCCTCGGCGCCGAAGTCGGCGGGCGTCGAGGCGGCGAACCGGTCCGCCGGGACGTACACGGTGTGCACCGGCCGGCGGCCGTCGGCGCCGCCGGGCAGGCGGTCGCGGTGCGCGTCGCGGACGGCGGCGATGCGGGCGGACAGGTCGTCGAGCGAGGCAACGCTGAGATTCACCCCGCCATGATCCCCCATGAGCCGCGGAATGTGGCGCCGGGCGCGAGATCGATCAGCCCCTCCCCGGACGCGAACGCGTTCGGGGGGCACGTCATCGGCTCGACGCCGAGCCCGGCGCGCGGGTCGGGGGCCTCGTCGGCGGTGTAGATCTCCATCCAGGGATGCGCCTCGTCGGACCACAGCCGCACCGACCGTCCGCCGCCCGCGAGCGTCACCCAGCAGCGGCCCGCCGCGTCGCGGCCCAGGTCCGTGTAGGCGTTGTCGATCTTCCGGTCGCCGAGCACGGGGCCGTCCCGCAGGTCCCGGCGGGTGCCCGCGACGTCCGCCGCCGGGCCGGACGGGATCATCCGGTCGTCCACGGGGAGGTACCGGGCCGCGTCCAGCGTCACGGTGCAGCGGTCGAGCGGCTCGCCGACCGTGAGGTACGGGTGGGCGCCGTGCCCGTACGGGGCGGTGCCGCTCCCCGGGTTGTGCGCGCTCATCCGGACGGTGAGGCCCGTGTCGGCGTCCAGCGCGTACTCGGCCTCGAGGTCGAGGCGGAACGGGTAGCCGCCCGACCCGAGCAGCCGGTGCGTCAGCCGCACCCGGTGCGGCTCGTGCCCGGCGGCCGTCCAGGACGCCCACCGGACGAGCCCGTGGATCGCGCAGTCGTTCTCCGGCTCGGACAGGTCGAGCCGGTACTCCTTCCCGCCGTACGCATAGCGGCCGTGGTCGACGCGGTTCGGCCACGGGATCAGCAGGTGCCCGAACGCCGCCGGGGCCGGCTCGTCCGCGCCGTGGGTCAGCACGAGCGGCCGTCCGTCGCAGGTCAGCTCCCGCAGGCTCGCGCCCGACTCGGTGACGACGGCCCGGTACGGCCCGGCGGCGAGCGTGTACTGGGTCCCGGTGATCATTTCGGTCATACCCGGACGTTACCCCAGCGCACGGTCGTCACACGGCGCCGTCCGCGGTGCGCCGCGCGCCGCGCGCCGTCCGTCATCCGGCACGGCTCATCCAGCGGGGGCCGCCCAGCGCGACCGCCGCGCGGCAGCCGGCGAGCAGCCCGCGCGCCAGGTCGGTGCCGGAGGTGTGCCCCACGGCCAGCAGC
>NZ_JBHTJA010000201.1:0-5148 GCF_042675525.1 Actinomadura sediminis | reverse complement strand
CGCGACGGCCGCCGCGACCAGCGCGACCCGCACCCACGGCCGGCGCCGCCGCGCCGTACCGTCCCGTCTGGCCTCCTTCCGCCCGGGCGCCGCACCCGCCTCCGAGGCGGCGGGACCCGTGCCAGACTCCGGCCCGGCGACCCGCGCGTCCGACTCCGCGGCCGTCCGCGCGGCCGTCCGCGCCCGCCGCCCCGCCTTCGCGTCCGGCTCCGGGCCGGCGGGGCGCACGTCCGAGTCCGAGGCGGCGGGACCCGCGCCAGACTCCGGCCCGACGTCCCGCGCGTCCGGCTGCGGGACGGCGGGGGGCGCGGCGGGTTCGTCGGTGTTCGGGGGCGGCGCGTCGCCCGGCGGGGAGGCCGGGCGGTCCGGACGGCCGCCGACCGCGGGGCCGCCCCTCACTGCGGCCCGCCCTTCCCGGCGCCCTGCAGCAGCTTCTGGCACTTCTGCTGCGCGGCCTCGAAGTCGGGGTCCTCACCGACCTCGGCGGTGATCCGGATGCCGCGCTGGTTCGGCTTCGGGTCGGGGAACGCCTCGACGCCGTTGTTCCGCATGCACTCGGCGTGCTCGCGGGCGCGCTCCTGGTCCTCGGCGCTGGGCGGCCGGCCGGCCTGCTCCATCGGGTTGAACTCGCGGCACGCCTCCTGGGCCTTCTCCATGGTGGCCTTGTCGACGCCCTTCGCGTTGATCCGCATGCCGCCGCCGGGCTTCGGGTCCTCCATCTGCACGCCGTTCTCGCGCATGCACTGGGCGAACTTCACGCCCATCTCCTCCGGGCCGAGGCTCGGCCCGGCATCGGCGCCGGCGGCGGCCTCGCCCCCGGCCGACGCCACGCCGGAGCCGTCCTCGCCGTCCCCTCCGCAGCCGGTCAGCGCCAGGGCGAAGGCCAGCGGCAGCGTCGCGAGCACGCCACGGGTCCGCAGTCGCATCTGTCTCGTCTCCTCGTTCCGCGACCGGATCGGTTCCGGCCGGACGAGAGGCGATGCAACCGGGCCGGGCGTTTCCCCGGCGTTTCCCGCGGCCCGGTCCCGGTTCCTTACGGAAAGGAAACGCGGCACCCAGCAGCATGACCGTGGTCCGACGAGCGGAGGGCGGCACATGCGGGTGCTGGTGGTGGAAGACGAACGGCTCCTCGCCGACGCGATCGCCGAGTGGCTGCGGGCCGAGGCGCACGCCGTCGACCTCGCCCACGACGGGACGTCCGCGCTCGAACGGGTGTACGTCAACGACTACGACGTGGTCGTCCTGGACCGGGACCTGCCGCGGACGCACGGCGACGACGTCTGCCGCGCGATGGTGCGGGCGGACGCGTCCGCGCGGGTGCTGATGCTGACCGCCGCGGCCGAGGTCACCGACCGGGTGGACGGGCTCGGCCTCGGCGCCGACGACTACCTCACCAAACCGTTCGCGTTCCCGGAGCTGGCGGCGCGGGTGCTGGCGCTCGGCCGCCGGTCGCGTCCGGCGGCGCCGCCCACGCTGCGGCGGGCCGGCATCGCGCTGGACCCGGCGCGCCGGGAGGTGTTCCGGGACAGCCGGTACGTGCCGCTCGCGAAGAAGGAGTTCGCGGTGCTCGCCGAGCTGCTGCGCGCCGACGGCGGCGTCGTGTCCGCCGAGCGGCTGCTGGAGAAGGCGTGGGACGAGCACACCGACCCGTTCACGGGCGCGGTGCGGCTCACGATCCTCAAGCTGCGGCGCAAGCTCGCCGATCCGCCGGTCATCGAGACGGTCAAGGGAGTGGGGTACCGGATCCCGTGAGGACGAGAACGAGGGCGAACGGAAAGCGGCACATCACGCTGCGGGCGCGGCTGACGCTGACGTACGGCGGCCTGTTCCTGCTCGCCGGGCTGACGCTCCTCGGCGTCACCTACGCGCTGTTCACCCAGGAGCTGTCCCGGCCGGCGGGAACCAGGTACCTCGCCAAGGTGACCGCCCCGCCGACGGCGAACGCGCAGAACGACGCCCAGGGGAACGGCCAGGGCGGCGCCCGGGGGAGCGAGGTGGTCGAGA
The DNA here is from genome assembly GCF_042675525.1 of Actinomadura sediminis. NCBI lineage: Bacteria > Bacillati > Actinomycetota > Actinomycetes > Streptosporangiales > Thermomonosporaceae > Actinomadura > Actinomadura sediminis. The sequence goes on along the minus strand of NZ_JBHTJA010000201.1, from coordinate 3,144 downwards.
CGCCGTCGGACGACCGCGTCCACGTCGCCTTGGAGAAGCTGATGCGCGCCCAGGAGAAGGAGGTGCGCGACGCGGCCGTCACCTCCTTCATCACCCAGGGGTCGATCGCGCTGGTGGCCGTCGGCGGGGTCGCGGCCGGGCTCGGGTGGCTGATCGCGGGGCAGGTCCTCGCGCCACTGCACCGGGTCACCGAGACGGCGCGGCGGATCGCGGCGGCGCCCGCCGCGGACCGGGGCCTGCACGAGCGGATCGCGCTGCGGGGGCGGCGCGACGAGGTCAGGGAACTGGCCGACACGTTCGACACGATGATCGAGCGGCTCGACCGGTCGTTCGACGGGCAGCGCCGGTTCGTCGCGAACGCGTCGCACGAGCTGCGCACGCCGCTGACGGTGGGACGGGCGATGGTCGAGGTCGCGATGCACCGCGCGTCGGCGTCCCCGGACGTCCTCCGGCTGGGCGAGTCGCTGCTGCAGATCAACGCGCGGCACGAGCGGCTGATCGGCGGGCTGCTGCTGCTCGCCCGGTCGGAGAACGAGATCGTGAACCGGGCGCCGGTGGACCTGGCGGACGTCGTCGCGCACGTCGCGGAGCAGACGGCGGCCGAGGCGGCGGAGGCGGGCGTGACGGTCGGGGCGGACGCGGGCGAGGCCGTGACGGCGGGGGACGCGCTGCTGCTGGAACGGGTCGTCCAGAACCTCGTGGAGAACGGCATCCGGCACAACGCGGGCGCGGACGGCTGGGTGCGGGTCGCGTCGCGGACGGCGGGGCCGCGGGTGGTGGTGGAGGTCGCGAACTCGGGGCCGGCGGTGCCGCCGTACGAGGTGCCGGAGCTGTTCGAGCCGTTCCGGCGGCTCGACGCCGACCGGGTGGTGACCGCGAAGGGGGCGGGGCTGGGGCTGTCGATCGTCCAGTCGATCGTGCGGGCGCACGGGGGGACGGTGACGGCGCGGCCCCGGCCCGGCGGGGGCCTCGACGTCGCCGTCGCGCTGCCGGCCCGCCGTCAGCCCGTCCCGGTCTGACCGCGCCGCAGCTCGCGGGGGCTGACGCCGAACCGGCGGCGGAACGCGGTGCTCAGCGCCCCGGCGGAGGAGAACCCGGCGGCGTGCGCGAGGTCGGTGATCGACACGGCCCGGTCGGCGGGGTCGCGGAGCCGGTCGCGGACGAGCCGGAGGCGTTCCTCGCGGATGAGGGCGCGCGGCGTCGTCCCGGCCCGCTGGAGGGCGAGCTGGATCTGGCGGAGCGACCAGCCGAGCTCCTGCGCCATGACGCGCCCGGTGAGGCCGGGGTCGGTGGCGTGCGCCCGCACGTAGCGGCGCACGACCGTCTCGACCTCGGCGAGGTTCCCGGGCGCGGGCGGGCGTTGCGCGCGTCCCGCGACGGCCATGCGGAGCAGTTCGGCGATCCGGTCGCAGGCCGCGTCGAACTCGGCGACGCCGAGGGCGCCCGCCTCCGCGGCGACGGCCCGCGCCATGTCCGCGACGATCCGGCCGAGGCCGGACGACACGTCGACGAGGACGACGGCGCCGTGCGCGGCGGGCGGCAGCTCGCGCACCGGGATGGCCAGGGCCAGGACCCGCCCGGCCGGGCGGGCGGGATGCGCGGGCGGCAGCAGGGCCGCGGTTCCCGGGGGCAGGTCGGCGCCGTCGAGGGCGAGGGCGCCGCCGTCGGGGAGCAGGAGGCGGCCGGTGCCGCGCGGCACGGGGTCGTCTGGCCGGTACCGGACGATCCGGTAGGCGGCGCCGTCGCCCATCCGCGCCTCCGCCCGCACCCGCCGTTCACCCCTCGTACCGCCGCAGGTCAGGCTAGCGCGATCATTGCCGGGAACCGGGGGAAACTACCGGAAAGTAACTCTGATCCGGCGCACGGTGATCATTCGTGCGCGTGGCGGCGGGTTTTCTGCGCGCCCGCGCAAGCGTCCGGGCCCGGGGCGTCCTACGGTCACCAAATCGCGACATTTCATCACTGTCCGATACTCCACCCCGGCCCCGGGCGGCCCGCGCCCGCCGCGGCCGTTCCCCCTTGCGCACGAGGAACCGATGGAGCACATCCTGTGGGCGGCGGCCCTGGCCGCCGTGGCCGGCGTCGCCGCCGTCCTGCTGGCCCGGCAGCGCCGGTCGGCCGCCGGGCTCCGCGAACGCGCCGCCGAACTCGCGGACGCCGTCGAGCTGCGGGACAAGGAACTGGCGCATCTCGCGGCGGTGCGGCTGCCCGAGCTGCTGGAGTCGCTGCAGAACTCGGCCGTCCGGGTGAGCGGCCCGCTGCACCGGCGGCTGGACGCGCGGGCGCCCGGGTTCGCGCAGGACGTGCAGAAGGTCATGGACCTGTTCGGCGGGTCGGTCGAGCGGATCACCGAGCGCGCCGCCCTCGCGGGCCGGTCCGCGGGCCGCTCGATGATGCGCACCATGCAGAGCCTCGCCAACGAGCAGCAGCTCGCCATCTCCACCATGCAGGAGCGGCACGACGACCCCGACGTGCTCGAGGGGCTGCTGCGCATCGACCACATGAACGCGCAGATCGGCCGCCGCGCGCAGGCCATGGCGGTGCTGAGCGGGTCGTGGCCGGGCCAGCAGCGGTCGGCGTCCTCGCTGAGCGACGTGGTGCGCGGCGCGACCTCCCGCATCCGCGACTACCTGCGCGTCAACGTGCAGAACCCGGTGAACATGGCGGTCACCAGCCGGGCCGTGGAGCCGGTCGTGCTGACCGTCGCCGAGCTGCTGGACAACGCCGCCCGGCACTCCCGGCCCGACACCATGGTCGAGGTCAACTTCCAGACGACGCACAACGGCGTCGCCATCATGATCGACGACGCCGGGGTCGCGATGACGCCCGAGGAGCTGCAGCGGGCGGCCGAGCGGCTGTCCGGCGAGGTCCCGTCGGACGTGCAGTGGCTCGGCGACCCGCCGCAGGTCGGATTCGCCGTCGCGGGCGTGCTCGCCGCCCGGTACGGGTTCTCGGTGTCGGTCGACACCCGCTCCCCCTACGGCGGCGTCCGCGCGGTGGTGCTCATCCCGAACGCGCTGCTCACGCCCGTCCCGGACGGGCCGCGCGCCGGTGGCGCCGAGCGCGGGCCCGCCGCGTCCCGCCCGGCGGGCCCGGCGCCGTCCACGGACACCGGACGGGCGGGCGCGGTCACCGCGGGCGGGC
>NZ_JBHTJA010000200.1:0-5220 GCF_042675525.1 Actinomadura sediminis | reverse complement strand
GACGCCGACCGCGGCGCCGGCCGCCCGCCGGCCCCGCCCGCCGAACTCGCGGGCGTCGCCGCCGCGAGCCCGCTGCGCGAACGGCTCCGCGCCCACTACGTCCGGTCCCTGCACGCGGCCGGGCGCCGCGCCGACGCCCTCGACGCGTACGAGGAGACCCGCCGCGCCCTCGCCGACCGGCTCGGCGCCGACCCGTCCCCCGAACTCGCCGCAGCCCACCTGGCGATCCTGCGCGACGACGACGCCGCCGACGCGTCCGCGAACGGCTCCGGTCCCGCCGCGGACCGTCCCGCCCCCGCCGCCCGGCGGCGGACGAACCTGCCCGCGCAGCTCACCACCTTCGTCGGCCGGGAGGAGGAGTCGCGGCGCGTCGGCGAGCTGCTGCGCGAGCACCGGCTCGTCACCCTCACCGGACCCGGCGGCGCGGGCAAGACCCGCCTCGCCGGGGAGATCGCCGCGGCGCACGTCGCCGGCACCCCGGACGGCGTCTGGTTCGTCCCGCTCGCCCCGGTCAGCGACCCGGGCGACCTCGCCCAGGCCGTCCTCACCGCGCTCGGCGCCGCCGAACCGGTGTGGAACCCCGACGCCCGGCCGCCCGCGCACCCCGTCGAACGGCTCACCGCCTTCCTCGCCGCCAAGAGCCTCGTCCTCGTCCTCGACAACTGCGAGCACCTCGTCGACTCCGTCGCCCGGCTCGCCGACCACCTCCTCGCGCGGGCGCCCGGCCTCCGGATCCTCGCCACCAGCCGTGAGCCGCTCGGCATCACCGGCGAGGCGCTGTGCCCGGTCCCGTCCCTCCCGCTGCCGCCCGCCGCCGACGGCGCGCCCGAACCGGACGAGGCGCTGCGGTACGCGTCCGTCCGGCTGTTCGCCGACCGGGCCGCCGCCGTCCGCCCCGGCTTCGCGGTCGACACCGGCACCGTCGGCGACGTCGTCGAGATCTGCCGCGCCCTCGACGGCGTCCCCCTCGCCATCGAACTGGCCGCCGCCCGGCTCCGCGCCCTCACCCCCGGCCAGGTCGCGGCCCGCCTCGGCGACAGGTTCCGGCTGCTGTCCGCCGGCAGCCGCGCCGCGCTGCCCCGGCACCGCACCCTGCGCGCCGTCGTCGACTGGAGTTGGGACCTGCTCGACGGCGTCGAACGCGCCGTCCTGCGCCGGCTTTCGGTGTTCGCGGGCGGCGCCGCGCCCGACGCCGCCGTCCGCGTCTGCGGCCTCGACGCCCCGGACGCCCCCGCGCCCGACGACGTCCTCGACGTGATCGCCGCGCTGATCGACAAGTCGCTCGTCCTCGCGGACGGCGGCGCGGACGTCCGGTACCGGCTGCTGGAGACCGTCCGCGTCTACGCGGGCGAACGGCTGGAGGAGGCCGGTGAGGCGCGGCGCGTCCGCGCCGCGTACACCGCCTGCTTCCTCGACCTCGCCGAACGCGCCGACCCCGAGCTGCGCCGCGCCGACCAGCTCGACTGGATCGAGCGGCTGCTCGCCGAACGCGACAACCTGTCCGCCGCGCTGCGGCACGCGGTCGACGCCCGGGACGTCGAGACGGCGCTGCGCCTGTTCGGCTCCCTCATGTGGTTCTGGTTCATGCGCGACATGGAGCTGGAGGCGGGCGCCTTCGCGCGGGCCGTCCACGACCTCGCCGGGGACGTCCCCCCGCCGGACCTGGCCGACGAGCACGCCCTCACCGTCCTGTCCACCGGGATCATGGCGCAGTTCTCCTCCGGCGAAGGCCCGACGATCGAGTCGCTGCACGCCGCCGTCGACCGGTTCGTCCGGGCCGTCCCCGAAATGCCGCGCCACCCCCTGCTCGCGCTCGCCCGCCCGATCCGCGCCGTCTTCGCCGGGGACAACGACGGGGCCCGCCGCCTCCTGAAGAGGCTCGAAGACCATTCGGACGAGTGGGTGCGCGCCGTGTCCCACGTCCTCCGCGGCCACATCGCGATCAACGTCGGCGACATCGACGCGGCGGCGGCCGAGGCCGCCACCGGCTGCGCCCGGTTCCGCGAGATCGGCGACCGCTGGGGGCTGCTCGGCGCACTCGGCTGCCAGATCCAGGTCGACATCGCCCGCGGCGACCTCGCGGCCGCCCTCGAACTCGCCGAGGAGGCGCAGAACCTCGGCGCGTCCGGCATCGGCGCGGACGCCGGCGTCATGATGCTCGTCTTCGTCGGCGAAGTGCGGATGCGGACCGGCGACCTGGCCGGCGCCCGCAAGGACCTCCAGCAGGCCATGGACGCCATGGAGGAGCGCGGCGACTTCGCCGACGCCGGCACCGCGGCCCTCGCCCTGAGCGAACTCTCCCTCTGGGAGGGCGACCGGGACGCCGCCCGCGCGCTCGCCGAACGCGTCCACGAGCAGACCGCCCGGCGGTACCGTCCCGACGTCGCCCTCGTCGCGCGCCGCGCCCACATGCGCCTCGGCTGCCTCGCCGACGAGGACGGCGACCTCGACGCCGCCGCCCGCTGGCACCGCCTCGCGGTCGGCGACCTGGACGGCGACGTCTTCGCCGGCAACCCCACCCTCGCCGTCCTCGCCGAGGGCCTCGCCTCCCACGCGGACGCCCGCGGCGAGCACGCCCGCGCCGCCGAACTCCTCGGCACCGCGTGCACGCTGCGCGGCTACCGCGACGCCGGATCCTACGACGACCGGCGGATCACCGAGTCCGCCGCGAACGCCCTCGGCGCGGCCGCGTTCGACGCCGCCTACCGGCGCGGACGGGCCGCCGGCCGCGCCGAGTTCCTCGCCCGTGCGCCCGGCATGGCGACGTCCGCCCGCCCGGACGCCGGAGACGGGACGGACGCGGCGGCCGGGCTGGGACGCGCCGGTGCGCGCCTCGACCCGGCCGGCTGATCCGGCCGCCCGGTCAGGCGCGCCGCGCGTACATGCGGACGGCCAGCGGAAACGACACCAGGACGATCCCGGCGGCCCACGCCAGCGTGATCCAGACGTGGTTCCCCACCGGCCCGCCGATCGTGAGCGCCCGCACCGCGTCCGCGAGATGCGTCACCGGGCTGACGTCCGTCCACGCCTGGAGCCAGCCCGGCATCGTGGAGGTGTCCGGGACCAGGACGCTGCTGCCGAACGTCAGCGGCATCACCCAGATCATCGCGATGCCCTGCACCGTCTCCGGGCTCGGCGCCACCAGCCCCACCAGCACCGACACCCAGCACACCGCCAGGTAGAACACGTACGCGAGCGCGATCGCGGCCAGCACCGACAGCGGATCGGTGTGGAACCGGAAGCCCAGCGCCGTCCCGAACCCCAGCAGGATCGTCATCATGACCACGAACCGGACGGTGTCCCCCAGAACCGTCCCGATCAGCGGCGCGCTCCGCGCGATCGGCAGGCTGCGGAACCGGTCGAACACGCCGCGATGGATGTCCTCGTTCAGCGCCACCCCCAGCCCCATCGTCGAGAACATCGCCATCTGGGCCACGAGCCCGGGCAGCAGGACCTGCAGGTACGACTTCGTGTCGCCCGCGACCGCGCCGCCGAACACGTACAGGAACAACAGCAGGAACACGATCGGCATCAACGTCGTGTCGAGCAGCTTCTCCGGCGAGTACCGGAGCTGCGAGACGTTCCGCCACGCCAGCGTCAGCCCGTGACGGAGCGTCCGCCGCGGCCCGACGCGAGCGGGCGGCTCGACCGCGTTCACCGTGACCGCGGTCATGCGAGGCTCCCTTCCCGGACCGGCTCCGCCGCGGGGCCCTCGGCGACATGGCCCGTCAACGTCAGGAACACCTCGTCCAGGCTCGGCATCCGCACCGCCAGCTCCGCGGGCGCGAGCGACGCCTCGTCCAGTCGCCGCACCAGCACCGACACCACCCCCGGATCGCTCACCGGCGCCGTCACCATCCCCGTCGCCGCCCGCACGTCCGGACGCGCGCCGGTCACCTCCGCCACGATGGCGGCGAGCTGCTCCGCCCGGAACGGTTCCGCCGCCCGCACCGCGAGCGTCTGCCGCCCCACGCGTCCCTTCAGCTCGCCCGACGTCCCCTCCGCGATCACCCGGCCGTGGTCGAACACCGCGATCCGGTCCGCGAGGGCGTCCGCCTCCTCGAGGTACTGCGTCGTGAGCAGCACCGTCGCCCCGTCCGCGACGACATCGCGCACGGTCTCCCACACCTCGTTGCGCGCACGCGGATCGAGGCCCGTCGTGGGCTCGTCCAGGTAGATGACCTCCGGCCGGTTGATCAGGCTCGCCGCCAGGTCGAGCCGCCGGCGCATCCCGCCGGAGTACGTCTTGACCGCGCGCGGCCCCGCCTCCGTGAGCCGGAACCGCTCCAGCAGCTCCCGCGCCCGAGCCTTGGCCTCCGCCCGCCCGAGGTCCAGCAGCCGCGCGATCATCACGAGGTTCTGCGTCCCCGAAAGCTCCTCGTCGACCGACGCGTACTGCCCCGTCAGCCCGATCTTCGCCCGGACCCGCACCGCGTCCCGCACGACGTCGTAGCCGCACACCTCGGCACGTCCCGAGTCGGGCTTGAGCAGCGTCGCGAGCACCCGCACCGCGGTCGTCTTCCCGGCCCCGTTCGGCCCCAGCACCCCGAGCACCGTGCCCCGCCGCACCCCGATGCTCACGCCGTCGAGGGCCCGCGTCTCCCCGAAACGCTTCCGCAGCGCCTCGGTGCGTATCACGTCGTCCATCCCCGTGCCTTCCATGTCGTTCGCTGTGACGTCGACCACCGTCGGCGACGTCGCTGACACGGGCCTCACAGCCGCACCGCAGCGCTGACGTCCCCCTGACGCACGGCTGACGGCGACGCCGTACGAGCACGTGACCAGCAGGTTTCCGGCAGGCACCGCCGAAGTGGACGGTTCGATTTGACGATCGGTCCGGGTCTGCCTAATGTTCTTCCTGCCCCGAGGGATGCGGGACGCCGACAGGCGGACGGCCCCGGGGAAGCCACCCGGACGGAAAACGGTTCGAAGCACGCTTCGGATCGAGTTACTCTGGAATGGCAAGCCCGGACGGGATGCAGGACACCGCGAGGTGGCCGGCCCGAGGGACTCCTCCGAGGATCTTCCGAAGACGGATCACACCGTCTGTGGAAGCCGCTCGGGAGGGCGGGCGCCGACTCTGAAGATCGACTCGCGAGAGCCGGTTGACAGGGACGAAGATCCTGGTAAGTTAGAAGGGTTGCCCCGGAGCGAGGGCCGCGAGAGCGGGCCGAGCGCGGTGGGTGTCCGTTTCTTGAGAACTCAACAGCGTGTTAAAAG
>NZ_JBHTJA010000199.1:0-5253 GCF_042675525.1 Actinomadura sediminis | reverse complement strand
TACGCGGCCGCGCGGGCCGCCGCGGCGGCGCGGTCGGCGGCCGCCTCGTCCAGCGGCTCGCCGGTGACGAACAGCCGGTAGTACAGGGGCGCCACCGCGGTCCGGACGACCTCGGCGGCGTCCGTCCCGGGCGGGACCTCGCCGCGCGCGGCGGCCCGCTCGACGACCGCGGCGGCCTGTTCGTGGCGGCGCGCGAAGAAGTGCTGCAGGGCGCTCGCGGCGGCGCCGCTCTGCCCGGCGGCCAGCACGAACGCGCGGGAGACCGGGCCCGCCTCCGGGTCGGCGAAGCCGTCGCGGACGAGCCGGGCGATGGCGCGCAGGTCGCCGTCCAGGGTGCCGGTGTCGGGGACGGGCCAGGGTTCGGCGGCGGCGAGCTCGAGGGCGTCGGCGACGAGCCCGTCGGCGTCGCCCCAGCGCCGGTAGACGGTCGTCTTGTGGACGCCGGACCGGGCGGCGACGGCCTCGACCGTCAGGCCGCGGTAGCCGTGCTCGGCGAGTTCGGCGAGGGTCGCGCGGCGGACGGCGTCGCGGACGCGCGCGGTCCGCCCGCCCGGCCGGACGGTCCCCGGCCCGGCGCCGTCCCGTGGCTCCCGCGGATTCACGCCACGAACCTAACACAACGAAGGTTGCGTTAGTCTTCTCGTCGCGCACCCGGCGACCGGAGGACAGATGCCGCACGTCACGATCGAGGAACTGAAGGTGTCGGGCCCCGACGCGGGCCCGTACGCGATCGCCGCGGCGCCGGACGGCGCCCTGTGGTTCACGCTGGTGCACGCGGGCCGCATCGGCCGCGTCGCGGCGGACGGGCGGGTCGTGCTGCACCCCGACGAGCCCCTCGACGGCGACCCGATGATCATCACGGCGGGCCCGGACGGGGCCCTGTGGTTCACCGAGTTCCAGGGGAACCGGATCGGCCGCGTCGACGCCGGCGGCCGGGTCGCCCGCCATCCGGTGCCGGACGGCGGCGGCCCCTGCGGGATCGCGGCGGGCCCCGACGGCGCCCTGTGGTTCACCCTCATGCACACCGGCGAGCTCGGCCGGATCGGCGCGGACGGCCGGATCACGCGCGTGCCCGTGCCCGTCCCGGGCGGGATGCCGTCGATGATCACCGCCGGGCCGGACGGGGCCCTGTGGTTCACGCTCAACCAGGGGAACGCGATCGGCCGGGCGACGCCCGCCGGGGACGTGACCGTCTACCCGCTGCCGTCCGCGGGCGCCGCGCCCGTCGGGATCACCGCGGGCCCGGACGGGGCGCTGTGGTTCACCGAGATCGGCGCGGGGCGGATCGGCCGCATCACCACCTCGGGCGAGGTCGCCGAGTTCGCGCTGCCCGATCCGGCGGCGCGCCCGCACGCGATCACGGCGGGCCCGGACGGCGCCCTGTGGTTCACCGAGTGGGGCACCGCGCACGTGGGCCGCGTCACCGTGGACGGCGCCGTCGAGGAGCACCCGCTGCCGACCCTGGGCTGCGAGCCGCACGGCATCGCCGCCGGGCCGGACGGCGCCCTGTGGGTCGCGCTGGAGACCGGTGCCCTCGCCCGCGTCCTCCCCGCCTGACCGCGCGGCCGGGCCACGGGCCGCCCCGGGGAAAACCGGTTGGCACACCGCGGGACGTTCGTTAGAACGGTCCGCATGCTCCGCAAGTACCCTCGCACCCGGCATATCGAGGGCTCCCGGCTGCAGCCGGGAGACCACGACCTGGCGGCGACGCCGTTCCGGGAGGTCGCCGGGCGTTTCCTGGTGGTGGAGGAGAAGCTGGACGGCGCCAACGTCGGCGTCAGCTTCACCGCCGGCGGGGAGCTGCGGCTGCAGAGCCGCGGGCACTACCTGACCGGCGGCCCCCGGGAGCGGCAGTTCGGCCCGCTGAAGGCATGGGCGGCGTCGGTCCAGCACGTGCTCTGGGAGCGGCTGCGCGACCGGTACGTCATGTACGGCGAGTGGCTGTACGCCAAGCACACCGTCTTCTACGACGCGCTCCCCCACTACTTCTGCGAGTTCGACGTCCTCGACACCGCCGACGGGACGTTCCTGTCGACGGCGCGGCGCCGCGAGCTGCTGGCGGGGACGCCGGTGGTGCAGGTCCCGGTCCTGCACGAGGGGCCCGTCCGCGACCTGGCCGGGCTGACGGCGCTGGCCGGGCCGTCCACGTGCCGGACGCCGCGCTGGCGGGACGCGCTGCGCGCGGCGGCGGAGGCGGGCGGCGCCGACCCCGCCCGGGTGGAGAGGGAGACCGACGGCGCCGAGGAGATGGAGGGCCTCTACCTGAAGGTGGAGGAGGACGGCCGGACCGTCGACCGGTTCAAGTGGGTCCGGGCGAGCTTCCTGACGGCCGTCCTGGACTCGGGGACGCACTGGCGGGAGCGTCCGATCGTCGCCAACGGCCTCGCCGACCCGGGGGTGCTGTATGCGGGTGTTCGCTGAGCTGTGCCCGGCGCCGCCGGCCTGGGAGGTGCCGTGGCCGGAGGTCCGGGACGCGTTCGCGTGGGTGCGCGACATGGCGGGCGTGCCGCAGGACGCCGTCTACCACGGTGAGGGCGACGTCGAGGTCCACACGCGGATGGCGTGCGAGGCGCTGGCGGCGCTGCCGGGGTGGCGGGCGCGCCCGGCCGGCGAGCGGGTGCGGCTGTTCGCGGCCGTCCTGATGCACGACATCGCCAAGCCGCACTGCACCCGCACCGAGGACGACGGCCGCATCACCGCGCGCGGGCACTCGCGGCGCGGCGACCTGATGGTGCGGCGGATCCTGTGGGAGATGGGCGCGCCGGTCGCGTGGCGCGAGCACGTGGCCGCGCTGATCCGGCACCACCAGGTGCCGTTCTGGGCGCTGGAGCGGCCGGACCTGCAGCGGATCGCGTTCCGGGTGAGCCTGCTGGCCCGCAACGACGACCTGGTGCTGCTGGCGTCGGCCGACATCCTCGGCCGGATCTGCCCCGACACCGACGAACTGCTCGACAACGTCGGCCTGTACGGGGAGTACTGCGCCGAGCAGGAGTGCCTGGACCGCCCGCGCGCGTTCCCGTCCGACCACGCCCGGTTCTGGTACTTCCGCAAGCCCGGCCGCGACCCCGGCTACGCCGCCTACGACGACACGCGGCTGACCGCGACGATCCTGTCGGGGCTGCCCGGCGCCGGCAAGGACACCTGGATCGCGGCGAACCGCCCGGACGTGCCGGTGGTGAGCCTGGACCGGCTGCGCGCGGAGATGGGCGTCTCCCCCGCCGGTGACCAGCGGGCCGTGGCGGCGGCCGCGCACGAGCTGGCGCGCGGGCATCTGCGCGCCGGGCGGTCGTTCGTGTGGAACGCCACGAACGTGTCGCGGTCGCAGCGCGAGCTGTGCACGGGCCTGGTCGCCGGGTACCGGGGGCGGGTCGAGGTGGTGGCGCTGGAGGCGCCGCCGGACGTGCTGCGGGGCCGCAACCGGGGCCGCGCCGCGCCCGTCCCGGACGCGGTGATCGACCGGCTCGTCCGCCGGTGGGAGACGCCCGACCCGACCGAGGGCCACCGCGTCGACTGGCTGGGCACCGCCTGATCCGGGACCGGCCCGGGGGTCGCTTTGACAGGTGATCGCGGCGGGGGGAGGGTCGTGCCGTGAACCATGCCGCAGGTGACGGGAACGGACGGGACGGGCGAGGGCGGGTCGCGCTGGTGACCGGGGCCGGGTCGGGGATCGGCGCGGCGGTCGCGTCGGCGCTGCTGGACGCCGGATGGCGGGTCGCGCTGGCGGGACGGCGCGCGGCCCGGCTGGAGGAGACGGCGCGGCGGGCCCGGGACGCGGACGGCCGGGTCCTGGCCGTCGCCGCCGACGTCGCCGACCCGGGGTCGGTCGAGGAGCTGTTCGGGGCGGTCGCCGACCGGTGGGGGCGGCTGGACCTGCTGTTCAACAACGCCGGGGTGTTCGGGGCGCCCGCGCCCGTCGAGGAGGTCGGCCTCGATGAGTGGCGGCGCGTCCTCGACACCAACCTGACGGGCGCGTTCCTGTGCGCGCGGGCGGCGTTCCGGATGATGAAGGAGCAGGATCCGCGGGGAGGGCGCATCGTCAACAACGGGTCGCTGGCGGCGCACACGCCGCGGCCCCGGTCGGTGGCCTACACCGCGAGCAAGCACGCGGTGACGGGGCTGACCAAGTCGCTGGCGCTGGAGGGACGCCCGTACGGGATCGCGTGCGGGCAGATCGACGTGGGCAACGCGGCGACGGAGATGACGGGCGGGTTCGCGGCGGGCGCCCTGCAGGCCGACGGGTCGGTGCGGGCGGAGCCGGTGATGGACGCCGGGCACGTCGCGGATGCCGTCCTGTACATGGCGGGGCTGCCGCCGGAGGCGAACGTGCCGTTCATGACGGTGATGGCGACGACGATGCCGTCGTTCGTGGGCCGCGGCTGAGCCCGCCCCGCCGGGCCGCCTCGTTCGCGCCGATCACCCCGCTTCGTGCCTGGGACGTTCGGTGCGGCGGTCGCGGGCGGCGTCCCGGGCCCCGCGCGTTGACGTTTAGGTCCGGCGCAGGGGGAACGCCTCTACCGCGCTTCGTAACCACTGGACGCGGGAGGGGGCCGGAAGCGATGACGATCATGCGGCCGGCACAGGACGGCAGAGGCGGTGCCGCCGGCGCCACCGTCCACGGGGACGGGCAGGCGACCGGGCGGGCGGAGGCCGGGCGGCACGAGCCGGGGACCGGCGAGCTCGTCCGGCAGGCGACCCAGCAGGTCTCGGACCTGATGCGCGCGGAGCTGCGCCTGGCCGTCGCCGAGCTGAAGGACAAGGGCCGGCACGCCGGGACGGGCGCCGGGCTGCTCGGCGGGGCGGGACTGGTCGCCCTGTACGGGGTCGCGGTGCTGCTGGCGGCGGCGGTCGCGGCGATCGCGCTGGTGCTGCCGGTGTGGGCGGCGGCGCTGATCGTGGGCGGCGCGCTACTGCTGGTCGCCGGGGTGCTCGCGCTGATGGGGCGCGGCCAGGCCAGGCAGGCGACGCCCGCCAAGCCCGAGCGGGCGACGGAGGAGGCGCGGCAGACCGTCGCGGAACTGAAGGAGAGGGCGCACCGATGAGCAGGCAGGGCGCCGGGGCCGGCACCGAGGAGCTGCGGCAGGAGGTCGACCGGGCCCGGCACGACCTCGGCGAGACCGTGGAGGCGCTGGCGGCGAAGGCCGACGTGAAGGCGGTGGCGCGCGAGCGCGTCGACCAGGCCCGCACCCGCGCCATGGACGCGGTGGGGTCGGCGCGGCAGGCCGCGTCGTCGCGGGCGTCGTCGGCCCGGCAGGC
>NZ_JBHTJA010000198.1:0-5320 GCF_042675525.1 Actinomadura sediminis | reverse complement strand
GCAGCAGCCGGCGGGCGCCGTGGCGGGCGGCGAGGTGCCGGGCGACGCGCGCGCCGAGCGTGCCGGTGCCGCCGGTGATCAGGACGGTCCCGTCCGGGTCGAGGTCGGCCGCGGGCTCGTCCCGCGGGGTGTCGGGGACCGGGGCGAGGGCGGGCGCGAAGACCTGCCCGTCGCGGACGGCGAACTGGGGGGCGTCTCCCGCGGGGTGCGGGAGACGGGCGAGGGTTTCCGGCGGCGCGGCGCCGTCGTCCGCGTCGACGAGGACGATCCGGCCGGGGTGCTCGGTCTGCGCGGAGCGGAGCAGCCCCCAGCAGGCGGCGTGCACCGGGTCGGGCGCGGCGTCGCCGGGGGCGGCGGCGACGGCCCGCCGGGTGAGGACGACGATCCGTGGCTCCGCCGGGCCTGCGGCGAGCAGGTCCCGGACGCTCTCCAGGAGCGCCGCCGTCGCCCACCGCAGCCGTTCGAGGGGCGGGCCGTCGGCGGCGGGCGGGGCGACGACGACCGCGTCGGGCGCCGGGGCACCGGACGCGATCGCGGCGCGCAGCGCGGCCGGGTCGGTGTACCGGTCGCCGTTCACCGGCGCTCCCTGCGGGTGCCCGAGCACCGCGACCCGCCCGGTGAACGGGCCGGCGGGCGGCACGGGGCTCCACTCCAGGTGGAACAGCGACTCGTGCAGGGGTTCGCTCAGCGCGGCCTTCATCTGCTGCGGCGACACCGGCATGATCGTGATGGAGTCCGCGGTGACGACGGGGGCGCCGGACTCGTCGGTCACCGCCAGCGCGGTCCCGCCGTCCGGCGCGGGCGACATCGTCACCCGCAGCACCGCGCCGCCCGTGCCCGGATCGTCCGTGCCGCCGAGCCGCAGGCCGCGCCAGGCGAAGGGGATGCGGGGCAGGCCGCCGCCGTCCCCGGCGTCGCCCGTGGACAGCCGGGTGAGCGCCGCGGGTACGCCGTCGGCGCCGAGGGCGTGCAGGCAGGCGTCGAGCACCGCCGGATGCGGCGCGAACGCGCCGTGGGCGGCGTCCCCCGCCACGCGCAGCTCGGCGTACAGGTCGTCGCCGCGCCGCCACACCGCGTGCAGCGACCGGAACGCCGGGCCCCACGCGTACCGGCCGCTGCCGTCGTGCCTCGCGTAGACGACCTCGCCCGACTCGATGTCGACGGCGTCGGGCGGCGGCCATGCCCCCGCGGCGTCCCCCCGGGGCGCGGGGGCGGGGGCGGCGGGCGCGAGCATGCCCGCCGCCAGCCCCGTCCAGGGGCGGCCCGCGGCGTCGGCGGGACGGCAGCGCAGCGTCAGGGTGCGCTCACCGGTGCCGGGGTCGGGCGCGCCGACCCGGAGCTGGACGTCGTGCGCCCGGTCCCCCGCGAGGACGAGCGGGCGTTCGTGGGTCAGTTCGACGACGCGGGGGGCGCCCGCGGCGCGGCCCGCCCAGCCGGCCGCCTCGATCCAGGTCGTGCCGGGCACCACCACCTCGCCCAGCACGCGGTGGTCGAGCACCCAGGGCTGGGACCGCGCGGAGACGCGGCCGAGGAACAGCGCGCCGCCGTCGTCGAGGTCGATCCGCGAGGTCAGCAGCGGGTGCCCGGTTTCGCCGGCCGCGCCGGGCGTCCCGGCCGCGCCGCCCGCGCGCGGGGCGAGCCAGAAGCGCTCGCGTTCGAACGGGTAGGTGGGGGGATCGGCCGGGCCGGGCCGGGGCGGCGGCGGGGCGGCGCCGTCCGGTTCCCACCGGACGGGCAGGCCCCGCACGTGGGCGCGGGCGAGCGCGGTCGCGAAGGCGTGGGGTTCGGGTCCGTCGCGCAGCACGGGCACGAAGGCGCCGGCGTCACCGCCCACCGGGTCGCGCCGGGCCGTCGCGGTCAGCACGGGGGTCGGCCCGACCTCCAGGAACGTCGTGACGCCGCGCTCGTGCAGGGTGCGCAGGCCGGCGTGGAAGCGGACGGCCTCGCGGGCGTGCCGGACCCAGTAGCCGGGCGAGCACAGATCGGCGGAGACGTCGCCGGTGAGGTTCGACACGACCGGGATCTCCGGTTCCGCGAACGTCAGCCCGGCCAGCACCCGGCGCAGTTCGGCGGCGACGGCGTCGACGTGCGCGGAGTGGAACGCGCGCCGCACCGCCAGCCGTCGCGTCCGGCGGCCCTCCCGCGCCCAGCGGTCCGCGAGACCGGTGACCGCGTCGGCGTCGCCGGACACGACCGTGGCGGCGGGCCCGTTGACGGCGGCGACCGACACCCGGCCGTCCAGCCCGTCCAGCGCGGCGCGGACCTCGTCCTCGGCGGCGTCGACCGCGAGCATCGCCCCCTCCGGCATGCCCTGCATGAGGCGGCCGCGCGCGGCGACGAACGCCGCCGCGTCGGCCGCGTCGAACACCCCGGCGACATGGGCGGCGGCGATCTCCCCGACCGAGTGGCCGATGAGGTGGCCGGGCCGCAGCCCGTGCCGCTCCAGCAGCCGGTAGAGGGCGACCTCCGACGCGAACAGGGCGGGCTGGGCGTACTCGGTGCGGTCGAGGGGCCCGGCGTCCGCGTCGTCGAACATCACCTCGGTGAGGGGACGGTCGAGGTGCGGCTCGAAATGGCGGCACACGTCGTCGAGCGCGGCGGCGAAGACGGGCGACGCCGCGTACAGCCCGCGGCACATGCCGGGCCGCTGGGCGCCCTGCCCGCCGAACATGAACGCGACCCCGCCCGGCACCGGCCCGCCCAGCACGGCGCCCGGGGCGTCCTCGCCCGCGGCGAGCAGGTCCAGCGACTCGGCGAGCGACGCGCGGTCCGCGCCGACCAGCACGGCACGGTGGTCGAACGCCTGCCGGGCGGCGAGCGCGTGCCGGAGGTCGGCGAGGTCGCGGGGGGACCCGCCGGGCCGGGCGCGCAGGTGGGCGGCCAGTTCCCGGGCCCGTGTCCGCAGCGCGGCGGGCGTCCTGGCGGACAGGGGCAGCGCGACGGGACGCTCCGGGCCCACGGGCTCGGGCCGTTCGCCCTCTGCGGGGTCAGCGGGGTCCGCGGGGCGTTCGAGGATGATGTGGACGTTGGTGCCGCTGATGCCGCAGGAGGTGACGCCCGACCGGCGCGGCCGGCCGGTCTCCGGCCACGGCACCGGTTCCGTGGCGGGCGCGACCGCGCCCGACGACCAGTCCACGTGCGGGCTCGGAGCGTCCACGTGCAGGGTGCGGGGGATCGTCCCGTGCTCCATCGCCATGATCATTTTGATGGCTCCGGCGACCCCGGCGGCGGCCTGGGCGTGCCCGATGTTGGACTTCACCGACCCGAGCCACAGCGGCCGGTCCGCCGGCCGGTCCGCGCCGTAGGCCGCCAGCAGCGCCCCCGCCTCGATGGGGTCGCCGAGCGCGGTGCCGGTGCCGTGCGCCTCGACCGCGTCCACGTCCGCGGGCGCCAGCCCGGCCGCGTCCAGCGCCCCCCGGATCACCGCCTGCTGGGACAGCCCGTTCGGTGCGGTGAGGCCGTTGCTCGCGCCGTCCTGGTTCACCGCGCTGCCGCGCAGCACCGCCAGCACCCGGTGCCCGCGGCGGCGGGCGTCGCCGAGCCGTTCGAGCAGGAGCAGGCCCGCGCCCTCCCCCCACGCGGTGCCGTCGGCGGCCGCGGCGAACGCCTTGCACCGGCCGTCGGGGGCCAGCCCGCGCTGCCGGGCGAACTCGACGAACACGCCGGGCCGCGCCATCACCGTGACGCCTCCGGCGAGCGCCAGCCCGCATTCCCCGGCCAGCAGCGCGCGGGCGGCCATGTGCACGGCGACCAGCGAGGACGAGCAGGCGGTGTCCACCGTCAGGGCCGGTCCCCGCAGCCCGAACGTGTAGGCGATGCGGCCGGACGCGACGCTGCCGGCGGTGCCGGTGCTGAGGTAGCCGATCGCCGCCTCGTCCGCCGGGTCGTCCAGGCCGCCGCCGTAGCCCTGCGCCGACGCGCCGACGAACACGCCGGTGTCGCCGCCGTGCAGCGACGACGGGTCGATGCGGGCGCGCTCGAACGCCTCCCAGGCCAGCTCCAGCAGGATCCGCTGCTGCGGGTCCATCGCCAGCGCCTCGCGGGGGCTGATGTCGAAGAACGCGGGGTCGAACAGGGCGGCGTCGTGCAGGAAGCCGCCCTCCCGCACGTAGGTGGTGCCGGGCCGTCCCGGCTCGGGGTCGTAGAGGGCGTCGAGGTCCCAGCCGCGGTCCGCGGGGAACGGCCCGATCGCGTCGGCTCCGTCGGCGACGAGCCGCCACAGGTCCTCGGGCGAGCGGACCCCGCCCGGGTACCGGCAGGCCATGGCGACGACGGCGACGGCGTCGTCGTCCGCCGCCTCCGCCGGGGCGCCGCCAGGGCGGGCGGTGCGGGCGGGGGCGCGGGCGGGGGTGGCGGCGGGGGCGGGGGCCAGCTCGGCCAGCAGGTGGTCGGTCACGGCCTCCGGCGTGGGACGGTCGAAGACGAGGGTGGTGGGCAGCGGGAGGCCGGTCGCGGCGACGAGCCGGTTGCGCAGCTCGACGGTCATCAGCGAGTCGTAGCCCAGCGCGCGGAACGGCTGCCGCAGGTCGAGCGCGCCGGGCGGCGCGCCCGCGACCGCGGCGGTGAGCGCGCCGACCAGCCGGAGCAGGTGGTCGCGGCGCTCGTCCGGTGCCGTCCGGGCGAGCCGCGCGCGCAGGTCCTCCCCCGCCGGCGCGGCGCCGTCCGACGCGGAGTCGCCCGGTGCGGCGCCGTCCGCCACGGGAAGGAGGGCCGCGGCGGCCGCGGGCAGTTCCGCGAGCAGGGGGCCCCGCCCGGAGGCCGCCAGCACCGGTGCGCAACGAGTCCAGTCCACGGCGGCGACCGTGACGCCCGATTCGCCGGACGCCAGGGCGGCGTCCAGCTCGGCGAGCGCCGCGTCCGGCGCCATCGGCCGGATGCCGTGCGCGCTCATGGCGTCCCGGACGCCGTCCTCGGCGCCCATGCCGTCGCCCGCCCACAGCCCCCAGGCCACGGCCGTCGCCGGGGCGCCGCGTCCCCGCCGGTGCTCGGCGAGCGCGTCCAGGTACGCGTTCGCGGACGCGTAGGCGGCCTGCCCGCCGCCGCCCCAGATGCCGAACAGGGAGGAGAACAGGACGAACGCGTCGAGGTCGGCGGCCGCGTCGCCGTGGCCGAAGACGTCGTCGAGGACGGCCGCGGCCGCGGCCTTCGCGTCCACCGCCGCGAACTCGGCGGTGGACAGCTCCGCGACGGGACGCGAGTGCGCGACGCCCGCGGCGTGGACCACGACGCGGACGGGGCCGTGCTCGGCGCGGACCCGGGCGGCCAGCGCGGCGACCTGCGCCCGGTCCGCGGCGTCGCAGGCCGCGACCGTCACCGCGAC
>NZ_JBHTJA010000197.1:0-5381 GCF_042675525.1 Actinomadura sediminis | reverse complement strand
AGTGCCGTCGGCTCGGGCGGCGCGGGCTCGGCGGCTGGAGCCGGTGCGGCCGCGCCCGCTGCGGGAGTGGGCGCGGGAGGCGCCGTCTCGGGTGGTTCGGTGGGCGCGGCCGGGGTCTTCGCGGGTGTGGGCGGGAAGGTCGCGGCGGGCGTCGCGGGGGCCGCGCTCGTCGGCGGCGGCGTCGCCGCCTACACCACCGGCGGCCGCGAAGCCGCTCCCGAGCGGGCCCGCCCGGTCGCCGCCGCGGTCACCGTGCAGAACCAGCGGCTCGACGGCCTGCCGCTGGTGGTGCGCTCCCAGTACGTGCGGATCAGCGGCCACCGCGACGCCGCCGTCGAGCGCAGGATCAACGAGACGCTCCGCTCCCCGCTCGACTGGACGATCGGGCGGGTCCGGGCCGCGACGGAGCAGTACCGCTCCGTCTGCGTCCGGGACAGCGTCGTGGAGATGACCGCGCGGGTCGGCGTCAAGGGGCCGTCGCTGATCTCCGTGCTCTACCCCGACAACAGGTCCACGCTCTGCACTCCCGCGGACGGTCTCCTTCCGAGCTGGGCGGTCACCGTGGACGTGGAGACGGGCCGCGCCTACACCGCCGACGACGTCTTCAAGCCCGGCACCCTCACCCCGGCCGGGATCGACACCCTGCTCGCCCGGCTGGCGTACGTCCCCGGCGACGCTATCGAGCGCATGTGGGGCCCGAACGACTGCGCGGCGGACCGGCCCCCGCGACGCGACGACTTCTTCCCCCGCGACAACCCGGCGAGCGGCGGCCCCCGGCAGGCCCCGCCCTACGCCACGATCTTCTTCGCTCCCGACCGGTTCGTGCTGAACTGGTCGGCCGAGGGGAGCGCGTGCATGAAGTCGCGCATGGCCGCGCCGTACGGCGAGGTCCGCGACCTGCTGAAGCCCGATCTGGCAGCTCGACTCCCCACGTGACCCCCGCCACCCGCCGGCCACTCACCGTGCGCGTTCCGCGGGCCGGCGGCTCCGGCTGGACGGCCGCCGCTCAGGACGTTCAGGCGGCCCGCTTTCGGCCCGTCCGCCGGGAACGCGGTCAGTTGGGGGTGGCGAGGGTCAGGGGGAGGACGGCGGGGGCGCCGACCTGCCTGAGGAGGCGGGCGGCGACGGTCATCGTCCAGCCGGTCTCGACGCGGTCGTCGACGAGGAGGACGGGACCGGGCGCGGTGGCCAGCGCGGCGGTGAGGGGGTCGGGGAGCGCGAAGGCGTTCCAGACCGAGCGGAGCCGCTGGGCGCTGTTGTGGCGCCGGGGGACCGGGTCGCCCACCGGGGCGAGTTCGCCGAGGTACGGGAGCCGGCCGATGTCGGCGATGCGGTGGCCGAGGCCGGTCACGAGGCGGGGCCGCGAACGCGAGCCGATGGTGACGACGCCCGTGGGACGGGCGTGCCAGTCCCAGGCGGCGAGGACGGTGACGACCGCGTCGAGCATGTCGGGCGGAACGTCGGTGTCGCCGGCGGCGAACAGGTCGCGGAGGCGGTTGCCCCAGCCGATGTCGGTGAGGCGGCCGAGGGCGCGTCCGGTCTCGGCCTGCTCGCCGGGGGCGATGCGGCCGGCGACGCCGAGGTCGTCCTTGACGCCGGTCGGCCACATGCGGCGGGGCGGCACGTCGACGCCGGGGCGGTGGAGGCGGTCGCGGGCGCGGGCGGTGCTCTCGGCCGCGACGTCGGCGGATCTGTGCCGGCCGGTGCAGTTGTCGCAGCGGCCGCACGGCGCCGCGGCCGGGTCGTCGAGGCGGCGGCGCAGGAACTCCTCCCGGCAGCCGGTGGTGGTGATGTAGTCGAGCATGGCCTGCTGCTCGCGGCGGCGCTCTGCGGTGACGCGCTCGTAGCGTTCGCGGTCGTAGGTCCAGGGGGCGCCGGTCGCGGTCCAGCCGCCCTTGACGCGGCGGACGGCGCCGTCGACGTCGAGGACCTTGAGCATCATCTCCAGGCGGGAGCGGCCGAGGTCGACGCGGGGTTCGAGGGCGCCGAGGGAGAGGGGGCGGCCCGCCTCGTCGAGGACGCGCAGGGTGTCGCGGACGACGGCCTCGGGCGGGAACGCCATGCTCGCGAAGTACTCCCAGATCTCGCGGTCCTCCCGGCCGGGGAGGAGGATCACCTCGGCGCGGTCGACGCCGCGGCCCGCGCGGCCGATCTGCTGGTAGTAGGCGACGGGCGACTGCGGCGCGCCGACGTGCACGATGAACCCGAGGTCGGGTTTGTCGTAGCCCATCCCGAGCGCGCTGGTGGCGACGAGGGCCTTCAGCTTGTTGTCGAGGAGGTCCTGCTCGGCCTGGAGTCTCTCGGCCTGCTCGGTCTGGCCGGTGTAGGCGGCGACCTCGTGGCCGCGGTCGCGGAGGAACGCGGCGATCTCGTGGGCGGCGGCGACGGTGAGGGTGTAGACGATCCCGGAGCCGGGCAGCCCGTCGAGCCGTTCGGCGAGCCAGGCGATGCGCTGCTCGGCGGTCGGTGTGGCGACCACGGACAGGTGCAGCGACTCGCGTTCCAGTGGGCCCCGGAGGACGAGCGTCTCCCCGGGTCGCGCGTCCGTGCCCGACGGGGCGAGCTGCTCGGCGACGTCGCGGGTGACGCGGGCGTTGGCGGTCGCGGTGGTCGCCAGGACGGGCACGTCCGGCGGGAGATCGGCGAGGAGGGTGCGGATGCGGCGGTAGTCGGGACGGAAGTCGTGCCCCCAGTCGGAGATGCAGTGGGCCTCGTCGACGACGACCAGGCCCGCGCCCGCGGCGAGGCGGGGCAGGACGAGGTCGCGGAAGTCGGGGTTGTTCAGCCGTTCGGGGCTGACGAGGAGGACGTCGACCTCGCCCCGCCCGACCTCGGCGAAGATCGTCTCCCAGTCGTCGGTGTTCGCGGAGTTGATCGTGCGGGCGCGGATGCCGGCGCGTTCGGCGGCGTCGATCTGGTTCCGCATCAGCGCCAGCAGCGGGGACACGATCACGGTGGGGCCGGCGCCGCGGGCGCGCAGCAGGCGGGTGGCGACGAAGTAGACGGCGGACTTGCCCCACCCGGTGCGCTGGACGACCAGTGCCCTGCGGCGCCCGACGACGAGGGCGTCGATCGCGGTCCACTGGTCGTCGCGGAGCCGCGCGTGGTCGCCGGCGAGGGCGCGCAGGGTCCGTTCGGCCTCGTCTCGGAGGTCGCTGGGAGAACTCATGCCCCCTTCGTATCAACGATGCGATGACCGTCACACCGGAACTTGATTGTGGGGATAACCCCGGTGGACGTCTCAGCCCCGGGCCGTGGGTAGCCTGCGGGCGAGATCGGATCTTGCTGGAAGGACACAGGCGCGGGATGAGCGCGACCCAGCGCCCGGAGACCCCGGGCGCGGTGGAACGGCTGCGAACCTCGGCCGCCGCGGAACGGCTGCGGCGGACGTGGCAGGTCCTGATGGACGGGACGCCGCCGGAGCCGCCCGAGGAGGAGCCCGGGGAGACCGTCGATCCGCGGGCCGTCGACCTCGTGCTGCGCGTCGGGGAACTACTGCTGGCCAGCGGCGAGACGACCGAGCGGGTCAACGAGGCGATGCTCGGGCTCGCGGTGGCCTACGAGCTGCCGCGCTGCGAGGTGCAGGTCACGCTGACGAGCCTGCTGGTGTCGTCGCACCCGGGCAGGGGCGCGCCGCCGGTGACGGCGGCCCGCGCGATCCGGCGCCGCACGCCCGCGCACTGGCGGCTGACCGCGCTGCACGACCTCGTCCAGCAGGCGTCCATCGGGATGCTGGAGCTGGAGGCGGCGCACCGGCGGCTCGCCGAGATCAAGCGCGGGCGGGGCCCGTACCCGCCGTGGATGCTCGTGCTGGGGCTCGGCATGATCTCCGCGTCGGCGAGTGTGCTGTCCGGCGGCGGGTTCCTGGTCGCGATGACCGCGTTCGCCGGAACGGTCCTCGGCGACCGGGCCGCCACGTACCTCGCCCGCCGGGGCGTCGCGGAGTTCTTCCAGCTGACGCTGGCCGCCGCGATCGGCGCGACGGGCGCGGTCATCGTGGTCGCGATGGGCAATCCGGGCCCGGCCGCCTCGGTGGTGACCGGGGTGATCCTGGCGCTGCTGCCCGGACGCCCGCTGGTGGCGAGCATTCAGGACGGCATCACCGGCGACCTCGTGAGCGCGGGGGCGCGCGTGCTCGAGGTGTTCTTCATCATCGCGGCCCTCGTCGCGGGCCTCGGCGCGGTCGTCTACATCGCCGTCAACTTCGACGTCGCGATCGACGTGCGGCATCTGCCGAAGGCCGCCGAGACGCTCGACTCGGTCCAGGTCATCGCGGCCGCGGCCGTGGCGGTGACGTTCGCGGTGTCGCTGGCCGCGCCGCGCACCGTGCTGATGCCGGTCGCGCTGGGCGGCGCGCTGATCTGGGTGCTGTACGTGATGATGCGCGGCTGGGACATGCCGCCGGTGCTGGCCTCCGCGGTGGCCGCCACGGTGGTGGGGACGCTGGCGAACGTCGTCGCGCGGAGACAGGGCGCGCCCGTGATGCCCTACGTCGTCCCGGCGATCGGGCCGCTGCTGCCGGGAACGCCGCTGTACCGGGGGATGGTGGAGCTGAACACGGGGGCGCCGCAGGACGGCATCCTCAGCCTGATCTCCGCGCTGTCGATCGCGCTCGCGCTCGGCGCCGGGGTGAACCTCGGCGGTGAACTCGTGCGGGCGTTCCAGCGGGTCGGTCTCACCGCGTCCGGCCGCTGGGCCCGTCCGGCCGCCCGCCGGACGCGCGGCTTCTGACCCGCACCGCCCGCACCCCGGCGCCGGATTTGTCGGCGCCCGTTCGTCGGTGCCGATTTGTCGGTGCCGGGCGTTACGTTCGCCGCATGTACCGACAGGGAGACATCCTGATCCTGCCCGTGGCCGAGGCGGACGTGCCGCCGTCCGTCCGGGCCCTGCCGCCGGCGCCGCGCGACGGACGGGGCCGCATGGTGCTCGCGCTCGGCGAGGCGACGGGGCACGCGCACGCGCTGGCCGCGCCCGGAACGCTCCTGCGGACCCCCGACCCGCGCACTCCCGACCACCTGCACCTGCCGTCGGGCGGGCGGCTGGTGCACGAGGAGCACGCGGCCATCTCGCTGCCGAAGGGCTGGTACCGGGTGATCCGCCAGCGCGAGTACGTGCCGGGTTCCGTCCGCGTCGTGGCGGACTGAGGTGACGGGCATGCTGACCGAGACCCCCCGGCCCGCGCACTTCGTCGTGGGCGACTGGCAGTCCGCCGCGTTCGCCGCGACGCCCGCCGACCGGCCTCGCGCCGAGGCGGGGATCGCCGCGGCCTACGCCGCCGCCGGGCTCCCCGCGCCCGACCGCGTCCTGTGGGTGCCGTCGCCGCTGCGCGGCGTGATCGCGGCGGCCGTCCTCGCCGCGCACGCCGAGGCGCTGCGCGAGAT
>NZ_JBHTJA010000196.1:0-5497 GCF_042675525.1 Actinomadura sediminis | reverse complement strand
ACGCGCCGCGCGTCCCGCACGGCGGGCCGCCCCGCCCGTACGGGTCGCCGCCGTGGCGGGCGCCGCACCCGCCGGCGGCGCCGGTGCCGCCACCGCCGGCCGTCCCGATCGCGGCCCCGGCCGTCTCGAGCGGGATCGGCTGGGCGCTCGTCCCGCTGCTCACCTTCGGGTACGGGACGCCGTTCTCGTTCATGTACGCGGCGATCAAGCGGGGCTCGTGGGGGATGGGCGTCGCCGCCACCGGCTACGGCGCCGGCCTGATGGTGGCGATGGCGTCCTTCGGGTTCGACAGCCTGCTGCTCAGCGCGATCGGCTCGTTCCTGATGATGCTGCTGTGGATCGGCGGCACCGGGCACGCGCTCGCGGCGCGGACGAAGGTGTTCCCGAAGGAGCCGCCGCGCAACCTCGCGAACGAGCACGCCATCGAGGTCGCCAAGTTCCGGCGGACGCTGCGGGAGGAGGCCCGCGAGCTCGCCGCGCGGGACCCGGCGCTCGCGCGCGAGCTGCGCATCGGGCGTCCGGACGAGCCGCGCACCTACGACGACGGCGGCCTCGTCGACGTCAACCACGCCCCGCCGCACATCATCGCGGCGCTGCCCGGGATGACGCCCGAGCTGGCCGAGCGGGTCGTCCGGCGGCGCGCGGAGACGGGCCCGTTCATCTCCGTCGAGGAGATGGCCGTGGACGCCGACCTGCCGCCCGACGTCCTCCCCCAGCTCGCCGACTTCACGATCTTCCTCCGGTGACGCCGGCGGCGCCGCCCCTCAGAGCGCGACCTTGAGGACGCCGGTGAGCGCGAGCTGCGCGAGGGACAGCGGCACGAGCCACGCCCAGGCGAGTTTCTGCAGCTGGTCCTCGCGCATCCGGGGGTTCGCGACGCGCAGCCAGATGACGCAGAACGCGAGCGCCGCGACCTTCAGCGTCATCCACAGCCAGCCCAGCTCGGTGTTCAGGAACGGACCCTTCCACCCGCCGAGGAACAGGACGGCCGTCAACGCGCAGAGCACGACGATCCCGGCGTACTCCGCGAGGATGAACAGCGCGAACCGGAGGCCGCCGTACTCGGTGTACGGGCCGAAGATGATCTCCGAGTCGGCGACCGGCATGTCGAACGGGGGCCGGCGCAGCTCGGCGAGGCCCGCGACGAAGAACACGACCGCGCCGACCGCCTGCCACGGCAGCCACCACCAGCGCCACTCCTCGACGACGCCCTGCAGCGACAGCGTCCCGGCCGCCATCGCGACCGACGACGCCGCGAACACCATCGGCAGCTCGTAGGACATGAGCTGCGCCGCGACGCGCATGCCGCCGAGCAGCGAGTACTTGTTCGCCGACGCCCAGCCCGCCATGATCGCGCCGATCGCGCCGACGCCCATCACCGCCAGCGCGAAGAACACGCCGACGCCGAGGTCGAGCGCGACCTGACCGCCCGGCCCGACCGGGATGACGAGCAGCACCAGCAGGTACGGGACGAGCGCGACGCCCGGCGCGAGCCTGAACACCCACCGGTCCGCCGCCTGCGGAACCACGTCCTCCTTCTGCGCGAACTTCACGCCGTCGGCGACGAGCTGCGCCCACCCGTGGAACCGGCCCGCGTACATGGGGCCGAGGCGGCCCTGCATGTGCGCCATGACCTTGTGCTCGGCCTGGCCGACCAGGAGCGGCAGGACCGCGAACGCGGCCGCGACGAGCGCGAGCTTGACGACGGCCTCAAGCATCCGGGTCCCTCTCCGGCGGGCGGGCGGGGCGCGCGGCCGGACGGGCGGCGCGTTCGGCGGCGTCCGCCCACGGGCCCGTGTCGGGGATCCCGGGCGGACGGACGCGGCGGCGGCTCGGCGCCCCGTGCCCCGAGTCGCCCGGTTCCTTCGCGCCCGGCCACGGTTTCGCGACCCGCGCCGCGAGCACGAAGTCCTTGCGCAGCGGATGCCCCTCGAAACCGTCCGGGAGCAGCAGCGGGACCAGGTGCGGGTGGCCCTCGAACGCGACGCCGAACATCTCGAACGTCTCCCGCTCGTGCCACGCCGCGCCCCGGTACACGGTCGTCGCGGTCGGCAGCACCGGCTCGTCCCGGGGGACGCGCGTGCGGACGAGCAGGTGGTGGCGGCGTTCCAGCGAGTACACGTGCGCGACGACGGCGAAGCCGTCCTCCAGCTCGTCCACGCCGGTCAGCCAGTCGAAGAAGCCGCAGGCGAGGTCGTCGCGGGCGAACGTCAGCGCGTCCGTCCACCGGCCGGGCGGGACGTCGACGGCGAGGCCGCCGTGGGTCTCCTCGGTGCCGACCTCGTCGCCGAACCGCTCGCGCCACGCGGACTCGAGCGCGGCGCGCCCGTCCGGGGTCACCGGTCGCGCCCGATCTCGTCGTCGTGCGCGCCGTCGGCCAGCCCGGGGATGATCGTCGGGTCGTGGTCCCGCCGGGGCGCGGCGCGGCGGCCGGGCGGCGGGTCGTCGTCGACCGCTCGCACCGGCAGCGTCTCGTCCCCGTCGGGGTCCTCCACGGGCGGGACGGGCACGGTCTCGTCGGCGTCGGGGGCGGCGTCCGCGGGGGGCGCGGCGGCGACGGGCGGAACCGGGATCGTCTCGTCCGAAGCCGCCGGGGCCTCCTCGGCGGACGGGACGGCCGGGACGGGCTGGGTCTGGACGTCGGCCTCCTGCACGGCCTCGACGTCGGACGGGCCGAGCGGGCGCTCGTCGTGCTCCGGGGCGATGTCCGCGACGTCCGCGACGTCCGCGACGTCCGGCGGCGGCGCGGCCTCGCGCTCCGGCGCCGGCTCGGGCTTCGGCGCGGGCGGCGGCTGGAGGGGGCGGCGCAGGACGGTCGGGGACATCGGGCGGGGCGGCGGCGGGGGCGTCACCGGGTCGCCGTCGTAGCGGTCGCCCAGCGTCTCGGCGGCGATCCGTTCCTGCAGGTGGACGATGCCGTGCAGCAGGGCCTCGGGACGCGGCGGGCACCCCGGCACGTACACGTCCACGGGGATGATCTGGTCGACGCCCTTGGTGACGCTGTAGGAGTCCCAGTAGGGGCCGCCGCAGTTGGAGCACGCGCCGAACGAGATGACGTACTTCGGTTCGGGCATCTGCTCGTACAGGCGCCGGACGGCGGGGGCCATCTTGTCGGTGACCGTGCCGGACACGACCATGAGGTCGGCCTGGCGGGGGCCGGGCGCGAACGGGATGACGCCGAGGCGCATGAAGTCGTGCCGGCTCATCGAGGTGGCGATGAACTCGATCGCGCAGCAGGCGAGACCGAAGTTGAACACCCACAGGGAGTACCGGCGCCCCCAGTTGAGCACGAATTTGATCGGCTTGGGGGCGATCCGCGACAGCGGCCCCACGCCCGGCGGCGGTAGATCGACAGTGCCCACGCCCTCATTGTGACAGCCGGGCCGCGCCCGGTCCGGGCCCGCGGACGACCGCCGCGCGCGGGCGGCCCGGGATCACACCCAGGACAGGACGCCCTTCTTCGCCGCGTAGGCGAGGCCGGTCGCGAGGAACGCCAGGAAGACGAACATCTCGCCGAGGGTGGTGAAGCCGTAGCCGGGGGCGTCGAAGACGGTGGCCCACGGGAACAGGAAGACGGCGTCCACGGCGAACACGACGTACAGGTACGCGAACACGTAGTACCGGACGTACGAGTGCGCCCAGCCCTCGCCGACCGGGTCGACGCCGCACTCGTACGTCATGAGCTTCTCGGCCGTGGGACGATGCGGGCGCAACATGCGGTTGGCGGCGAGCCCGCCCACGACGATGGCGCCGCCTACCAGGAGCAGCGCCAGGACGAGCGCATATGAGTCGAAATAGTTATGCACGACTTCCTCCCGGAGTGCGTCTCACCGAGTATCCCTGAGGACGGCCCCCGGGGAGTGTGACGTCGTACCTCCCCCCTGGAGGAGCGCAGTGTCATCCTTTTACTGCACACTAGTGATGCATTGGGGTCAGTTGACCTGGAAGGACGTGACCAGATGAGCAACCCTCCTCCGCCGCCGGGCGGCTGGGAGACACCGGGCGGTTCGTCCTGGCCGCCTCCGCCCCCGCCGGCCGGCCCGGGCGGTCCCGGTCCCGGCGTGCCGGGCGGGCCGGGTCCGGCCGGCCCCGGCGGTGTCGGCGGCCCCGGCACCCCACCGCCCTTCTTCCCCCCGCCCCCCGGTGCCCCGATGGGGCCGGGGATGCCCCCGCCGTCGCCGAAGCGCGGCAACGGCCCGCTGATCGCCCTGCTGGTCGGCGGCGGGCTCGTGGTCGTGATCCTCGTCGCGGTGGTCGCGGTGGTGATCGCGGTGAGCGGCGGGATGAAGCCCGAGGAGAAGCTGCGCGCCGCGGCGGGCGACATCCGCGCCGACACGGCCGTCGGGCTGGAGGGCGACTTCGGCGGCGGCGCCAACTCGATCCGCGGTGAGCTGTCGATCACCAAGGGCGGGCGCGCCTACGGGACCGTGACGTGGAACAACAGCAAGGTCACCGTACTGGCGGCCGACGGGATGCTGTTCGCCAAGGCCGGTTCCGCGTTCTGGAAGCAGCAGATCTCCGGGTCCGAGACGCCGTACTACCTGCAGGACGGCGAGCAGTGGGGGCGGCTGAACCCCGACGAGCTCGACCTGAAGTTCAAGGAGGAGCTGTCGCCGACGGCGCTGGCCGCCAAGCTGGACTCGGCCGCCGGCGGCACCGTCGACCCGGTGGAGACGAGCTGGAAGGGCACGAAGGCGCTCAAGTTCAGCACGTTCTCCTCCACCCTCTACATCAGCGACTCCGACGACCCCGAGCTGCTGCACTTCGAGTCGACGACGCCGCGCGTGGCGCTGGACGTCAACACGAAGAGCTCCTCGGAGAGCGCGACGGTCGTCTCGAACATGCGCACGAGCATGGGCGAGCTGAAGGACTCGTTCAACGCGGCGGCGCGGCCGACGATCGCGGAGTGGAAGAAGGGCAACTGCCAGGACGACTCCGGCTGCACCGTGCAGGCCCAGATCCGGCCGCCGTACGGGGTCGGGACGCCCGTCAGCATCGAGATCCAGTTCTCGCTGACCGCCGGGACCCTCACCGGCAAGGAACTCGGCAAGTGCACCACCACGATCACGATCAAGACGGAGAGCCCGGTGTGGGCGAGCTGCCGGGTCAAGAGCTCCGCGTGGACGAGCTGGGCGGAGAAGACCGGCGGCACGTTCTACAAGCACGCCGACTACAAGGTGATCGGCGCCACGGCGAGCGAGGTGCAGGCGATGCAGAGCGGCCTCGACAGCGAGTAGCCGCGCCGCATCGCAGGTGAGGCGCCCCGCACGCCGCACCCGCCCGCACGCCGGACGGCACCCGCCCGCACGCGATGCCCGGCGACGCGCCCGTCCCCGCTCCGGGGACTCGCGTCGTCGGGCATTCTTGTCATCGTGGACTTCCCTTCCTCCGAGCCCACCGATCCCGGCGCGCCCCGCACGCCCCCCGGGCGCCCGCACGACCCCGCCGCCCCGCGGCGCGGCCGGCACGCCGGCCCGCCGCGCGACGTGCCGGTCGC
>NZ_JBHTJA010000195.1:0-5530 GCF_042675525.1 Actinomadura sediminis | reverse complement strand
CCGTGCGCGTCCGCGAGCGCGCGCAGCGCCGCCGCGGCGGCGGGCGGGGCCCGGGCCTTCCGGCCGAGCGCGGCCGTGGCGAGGTACGGCACCGCGTCGAGGCCGTGCACGTCCAGCCAGGCGCGCGCCCATGCGTTCTCGGGCCGGTCCCACCGCTCCCCCATCCACGCGGCCACGTCCGCGTCGAGGTAGGGCACGAGCAGCCGCCCGTCGAGGCCGGGACGGGCGGCGGCCTGCGTCCAGGCGAACGGGAAGGCGTCGAGCCCGTGCCGGGCGACGAGCGTCAGCGGCCACGGGCCGACGCCGTCGGTGTCCTCGGCCCGGTTCCACTCCGCGAGCAGCGGGCGGACGATGTCGTCGGGGGCCCGCATGAGGAACCGCACCTTCAGGTGGCGGGGCATGCGGCGGCGGTAGCGGGCGAGGAGGTCGTCCCAGTCGGGAACGTCCAGCTCCCGGTACTGGAGGTCCTCGGCGCGGACCTCGGCGTCCCACCGACCGCCGTTCCAGGTGAACCGGCGGCCGGCGGGCGGTTTCAGGCCCGGCACGACGGGTTCGACGGGCCGGTCCCACGGGAGCTCGGTGAGGAACGCGGGCGTCTCGTCGCGGGACTCCTCCGGAACGGCGGTGACGGCCGGGACGTCGTCGGGGTGCGGCATGGGCGGTCCGATCGGGCCCGGCGGGTCAGCCGGGCGTGCAGGCGAGGGCGGCCAGGGCGGTCAGCACCTCGGACGTGCGCACGGGGTCGAGGTCGCGGAACCGGACGGGGGTGTCGGCGTGCGCCGGGTCCTGGACGGACGCGGCGGACGCCCGGAGGCACCGGACGCACACGGTCGTGACGTCGGGGCCGGGCTCGAACTCGACGACGATGTGCCGCCCGCCGCCGACCGGGTACGAGAGGCCCTTCTCGAGCGTCTGCGCGTGGTCCCACGTCCAGCCGCGCGCCGGGAGGTCGTGCAGGTCGCGGCGGAGCAGCCGCAGCCCTTCGAACCGGTCGAGCGCGGACGCGTCCAGCTCCTGCTCGGTGAGCCGCAGGAAGGGGCGGTCGAGCTGCGAGAACGGCTGCAGCACCTCGTAGTCGGCGAGGATCTCGCCCCACGTCTGCGTCGCCGCGCCGAGCAGCTCCGGGTGCGCGACGCGGATCCGCGTCGCCGTGGACGGCTCGAACGTCTCGTCGGCCGCGTCGGCGAACGTGCCGTCCTCGGCGATCCTGAACGCCGTCGCCGCGGCGGCCTCCCCGGCGCCGGGCTCGGCGAACCACACCAGGCGGCGCGCGATCGGCCGGACGACCGGGTGCTCGACCGCGTAGGCGCGGAAGGCCCCGGGCGTCCAGCGGCGCCCGTCCCGCATCGCCCGTTCCAGCCGCTCGATCTGGAGCAGCGCGACGGCCTCGACGTCCTGCCGCAGGTCGGTGAACCGGGCGTGGGCGGCGGGCGCGAGGTCCGGGTCGTCCTTCGCGGTCGGCCTCGGGAGGGTCTTGCGGCGGGCCCCGTGACCGTCGGTGATCACCGGGGCGAGCCGGTCGTCGAACCCGACGGTGAACCGGCGCGGACCGTAGTCGAGCGTGGTCGTCCCGTCGCCGTCCAGCCCGAACCGGGGGACGGTCCGGTCGGCGAGCACCTCGACGGTGAGGCCCCGCGCGGCGGCGGCCTCCGCGAACACCTCCGCCGCCGCGTCGCGCACCTTCCGCGCGCGTCCCTTCACCGAGGTCTCGTACAGGGCGGTGAACGCGGCGTCGGTGCCGATCCCGGCGAACGTCCGCAGCGCGCACGTCACGTCCCGGACGTCCCGCTTCGTCCAGCCGCGCAGGGCCCGCGCGACCGCCCGGACGGCCGCGTCGTCCCCGGTGCGGGCGAGCTGCTCCAGCGCCCAGCGTCCGTCGGACGGCATTCCGCCCACCCGCCACCGTTCGAACAGGGCGAGGCCGAACTCCGCCAGCGACGCGGGGTCGCACACCTCCTCGACGGCGTCCGCGCCGGGCGTGCCGGGCAGCGCGAGGAGCTCGACGAGCGTCCGGACGGCCGCGGGCGGCAGCACCCGGTCCCGGCCGCGCAGCAGGACGGGCGGGAGGGCGGCGACGTTGGCCCAGCCGTCGAACTTGGGCCGCCGGGCCAGGCCGGTCTGCGCGGGGTGCGCGGTCAGCAGCGCCCGCAGCTCGTCCGCCGCCCGGGGGACGGCGTCCGCGACGGCGTCCACGCCGTGCCGGTCCGCGATGCGGCGCAGCGCCTCCTCGCCGGCGCGGCGCGGCCCCGTCCGGGTGCCGAGGTCGCCGGGCGCGAGGTAGGGGACGGCGCCGGGGCCGTGCCGGTCGCACCAGGCGCGCGCCGCGTCCGCGAGCGGCCCGCCGCGCAGCAGCCGTCCGGCCATCTGCGCGGCGACCTCGGCGTCGCGGAACGGCACCAGCAGCCCGGCGTGGCTCGTCGCCGAGTATCCGACCAGCGCG
Organism: Actinomadura sediminis; assembly: GCF_042675525.1. Lineage (NCBI taxonomy): Bacteria > Bacillati > Actinomycetota > Actinomycetes > Streptosporangiales > Thermomonosporaceae > Actinomadura > Actinomadura sediminis. The sequence continues at coordinate 3,090 of NZ_JBHTJA010000195.1, read as the reverse complement.
AGCACCGCCCCGTACGCGCGCTCCCCCAGCCGGGCCACGATGCCGTGCGCCACGGGCGGATCGCACCAGCGGGGGTTCCGTTCGATGTCGGCCAGCAGCGGCGGCGCGTACTCCTCCGGGGCGTGCAGCAGCACCTGCCACAGCCCGTCGCCCCGGTGGTGGGAGCGCACGATGCGCTTCCAGTCCGGGGCGTCCGGGCACGGGAGCAGGCGGGCCGCCTCGGCGAGCCATGCCGCGCGCTCGGCGTCGTCCCAGGCGGTCTCGCGGGTCGCGGGCGGCCGCAGCCCCCGCACGACCGGCTTGACCGGGGTTCCCCACGGCGGCGCGGACAGGACGTCCGGCGGCGCCTCCGGCAGGCCGGGCCCGCCGCCCGCGGTCAGCGGCTCGACGACCGCGCGGACCGCGCCGGGCAGTTCCGGCAGCACCGCCGCGGTCAGGTCGGGGTTCGCCGCCACGTGGTCCCGCAGGAGCAGCCGGACGTCGGCGTTCTGCGAGGACGCCGCCAGCCGCAGCGCCCGCACCGGGAACCGCGCCGCCGCCGCGCCCAGCGCCCGCCGGGCGTCCCGCCGCACGAGCCTGCGGACGCCCTTGCGGCCGAGGAGGTCGAGCAGTGCGCCGAACGCCTCGTCCGACGGCAGCACCGCCACGGTGTCGAGGAGCGGCACGCGGTCGGAAGCGGAGAGGCCGTTCCGGTCGAGGTGGTCGAGGAGGAAGCCGAGCAGGTCCGGGCCCATGCCGTCGGCGAGCGTGACGAACTCGTCGCGGGTGCAGACGTACCCGTACGGGACGACGGCGGAGCGGCCGAGGTGGGCGGGGTCGGTGACCGACAGGCGGGCCGGCCTGCGCAGCCACGGGGTGTTCGCGCACTCCTCGACGCATTCGGCGACCCAGTCGCGCCGGGTCGGCACGAGGTAGGCGGCGACACCGCCCGCCGCCGGGGTCGTCCGGTGGTCCGCCAGGCGCCGGACCGCGTCGTCGTGGTCGGCGTCGGACGCCGCCGCCAGGAGACGCCGGACGTGCCGCAGCGGGCCGGCGGGGCCCTCCTCGGGCCAGCTCCCGGCGTGCCGTTCGACCGCGATCCCGGACGCGTGCCCGGTCACGGTCAGGCGGGTCAGCTCGACCACGGCGCAGGCTGCGAACCCGAGCCCGTGGTCGGCGTGCCAGCGGTCGGCGAACGCCCGGTGCACGGCGTGCGCCCCGGCGAGGGGTCGCCCCGCGCCCGCCACGGCCGCGACCGCCGCGGCGCCGAGCACGTCCGGCTCCCCCGCGAGGTGCCGCCGGGCGGCGGCGCGGACGGCCCGGGGGGCGTGCCCGTCCTGCAGGAGGCCCTCGACGTGCGGGGCCGCCTCGGCGAGGACGCCCGGGACCTCGGCCGCGTGGCCGCGCGGACGCGGGACGGGCGTGCCGCCGCGCCGCGGGTGCAGGAATCGCAGCCAGGCGGGCGGAAGGGTCAGGACGTCCTCATCGGGGAGGTGCACGTCGGTGAGGTGCTCGTCGGTGAGGTGCACGTCGGGGCGCGGGTTCGGCCGTCCGCTCATGACGTCCCCTCCGCGGTGGCGACCAGGTCGGCGAGGGCCTCGGACGCGGCGACGGGGTCGAGGCCGCCGAACGGGACGGGGGCCCCGGCGCGCCCGGGGCCGGTCGCGGCGCGCACGCACCGGATCACGAAGTGCCCGGAGCCGCCCTCGCCCGGGTCGAACTCGGCGACGATGCAGCCGCCGTCCGTGACGCGGCGCGCGATCGTCTCGATGCGGCCCCGGTCCCCGACCCGGATCCAGTCGCGGGCCAGCAGCCCGTACACGGCGTCCTGCCGCACTTCCCGGCCCGCGAACCGGTCGAGGCGGGAACCGGCCCGCTCGCCGTCGGTGAGCGTCCACACGGGGTGGTCGAGCTGCGGGAACGGCTGCAGCAGCTCGTAGTCGGCGAGGATCGCCGCCCAGGTCCCGGCGGCGGCGCCGAGCCGCACCGGGTGCGCGACGGTGATCCGCGCGGCGCCGGACGGGGTGAAGACGTCGTCGCGGGCGTCGGCGAACGTGCCGTCCTCCGCGATCCGGAACGCGGTCGCCGCGCCGTCGTCATGGGCGAGCCACACCAGGCGGCGGGCGATCTGCCGGACGAGCGGATCGCGGACGGCGTAGTCGCGGAACTGCGCGGGCGTCCAGGCGCGTCCCGTCCGCATCGCGTTCTCCAGCCGCGTCACCTGCACGGCGGCGGCGTCGGCGACCTTCTTGCGCAGCTCGGCGAACGCCGCGTGCGCGGCGGGGGCGAGCCGCGGGTCGTCCCGCTTGCCGGGTTTGGGGAGGGACTTGCGGAGGACGCCGTCCTCGTCGGTCACGACGGGGCGGAGCCGGGCGTCGAACCGCACGGTGAAGCGGCGCCGCCCGTAGTCGACGGTCACGGCCCCGTCGTCGTCCAGGCCGAGGTCGGGGACGAGCCGGTCGCCGAGCACCCCGGCGGGGACGCCGCGCGCGGCGGCCGCCCGCGCGAACGCGCGCTCCGCCGCTTTCCGCAGGGTGACGCCCGGCCAGCGGACGGCCAGGTCGTGCACGACCGTCAGCGCCGTGTCGGTGCCGATCCCGACGAGGACGTCCAGGGCCGCCTTGGCGCTGTGCATCCGGTCCTTGCCGGGCCACGACCGGATGAGCGGCGCCAGCACCGGGACGGCCGTGTCGTCGGCGAGCCGGTCCAGGCGCGCCAGCGCCCAGCCGTGGTCGGCGGGCATCCCGGCCGCCCGCCAGCCCTCGAAGAGGGCGAGGCCGAACTCCGCCAGCGACGCCGGGTCGCACACGCGCTCGACGTCGTCCAGGCCGCCCAGCTCGGGCATCGCCAGCAGTTCCAGGAGCGTCCGGGTCGTCTCGGGCGCCAGCGCCCGCTCCCGCCCGCGCAGCAGCACGCGCGGCAGGACCGCCGGGTCCGCCCAGGCGGCGAGCTTGGGGCGGCGCAGCAGGCCGGTCGCGGCGGGATGCGCGGTCAGGACGGTCCGCAGCCCGTCCGCCGCCGCGGGGACGGCGTTCACGACGGCGTCGACGCTGTGCCGTCCGGCGATCCGCCGCAGCACCGCCTCGGGCCCCCGCCGCCGCGCGGGCGCCC
>NZ_JBHTJA010000194.1:0-5534 GCF_042675525.1 Actinomadura sediminis | reverse complement strand
CCCTCGCGGCCACCGCGCCCCCGGCGCGGCGGCACCGCCGAATGCCGCCACGGCTCCTGCGGCCCCGGCGGCCCCCAGCTCTCCTGCCCGAGCGCCTCCGCCGGGTCCCCCCACACGTCCCCATCGCGCCACCCCGGGGCCTCGGCCCCCCGCCCGGGCCGAGCACCGGGCACCGCTCCCGCACCACCCCGCAAGGCCGCCCCGGCCCGCGCACCGAACGGCGGAGCGTCACCGAACCCCCCGGTCGTCCCCAGCCCGTCCGGGCGGGACGGGATCGGCCGGGTGTCTCGTGCGTCCGCGTCGGACGACCGGTCGTCCCCGGACCGTGCGGGTGCGGCGGGTTCGTGCTCTGCGCGCGCGCCGAACGGCGGGTTGTCGCCGGAGTCTCCGGGCGTCCCCAGGGTGTCGTCTGTGCGCCCGCCTCCCGCTGGGCCGGGCGGGATGGGGCGGGTGTCTCGTGCGTCCGTGTCGGACGACGGGGCGTCCCCGGAACCGGTGGGTGCGTCAGAGCCGTGTTCTGCGCGCGCGTCGCCGCCCTCTGGGGGAGCGAGCGGGGGCCGGGAGGCCTCGGCCGGTGCGCTGGGCGGCACCGGCTGCGTGGCTTCGGCGGGGGTGGGGGACGGGCCGGTCTGTTCGGCCTCCGTGGGGATGCCGCCGAGGATCCGGACGTTCCGGGGCTCCGGGGCGGCCGGGGGCGGGGAGGCGGGGGTGTCCGGATTGTCGGACGGGGGGTCGGTGAGGGGCTGGGTGTCCTGATTGTCCGGGGTGGGGGCGTCGTCCGTTCGGCGTCGACGGTCCTTGTTGCGGCGCGGCACGACCCGCATCGTCACCTCCCCGGGGACATGATCTCTCCAGTGTTCCAGGATGAGACGCCGTCCCGCACCGTGTCGCGTCCGAACCCGGTCGCTGTTCGCTGATCGCTCACCACGTGGAACGGTGCCCGTTTCGCGACGGTTCCATACGCGGAGAACCCGGCCCCGCACGGTTCGGGGCCGGGTTCTCCGAGGGTGCGTCAGTCGATGCGCCAGGTGTCGCCGCTGCCGAGGAGGGCGGCGAGGTCACCGGCGCCCTGGTTCTCGACGGCCTCGTCGACCTGTTCGCGCATCAGCTCGTCGTAGGACGGGCGGTCGACGTCGCGGAAGATGCCGATCGGGGTGTGCTCGAACGCGGGCGAGTCGAGGCGGGACAGGGCGAACGCGTGGGACGGGTCCGGGGCGTGGGCGTCGTGGACCGCGATCTCGGACGGGTCGACGTCGGCGACGTTCACGACCTCGAAGGAGCCGGCCGGGGTGCGCCGGAGGCCCTTCGAGCGGTCGGCGCCGAACACGATCGGCTCGCCGTGCTCGAGGCGGACGGTGACGTCGTCGCGGACGTCGGCGTCCTTCAGCGGCTCGAACGCGTTGTCGTTGAAGATGTTGCAGTTCTGGTAGATCTCGACGAGCGCGGTGCCGCGGTGCTGGGCCGCGGCGCGCAGCACCGACTGGAGGTGCTTGCGGTCGGAGTCGATGGTGCGGGCGACGAACGTGCCCTCGGCGCCGACGGCGAGCGAGATCGGGTTGAACGGCGCGTCCAGGGACCCCATCGGCGTCGACTTGGTGATCTTGCCGAGTTCGGACGTCGGGGAGTACTGGCCCTTGGTCAGCCCGTAGATCCGGTTGTTGAACAGCAGGATCTTCAGGTTGACGTTGCGGCGCAGCGCGTGGATCAGGTGGTTGCCGCCGATCGACAGCGCGTCCCCGTCGCCGGTCACGACCCAGACCGACAGGTCCGGACGGGACGTGGCGAGGCCCGTCGCGATCGCGGGCGCGCGGCCGTGGATCGAGTGGAACCCGTACGTGTTCATGTAGTACGGGAACCGGGACGAGCAGCCGATGCCCGACACGAACGTGATGTTCTCCTTGCGCAGCCCGAGCTCGGGCAGGAAGGACTGGACGGCCGCGAGGATCGCGTAGTCACCGCAGCCGGGGCACCACCGGACCTCCTGGTCGGTCTTGAAGTCCTTCAGCGTCTGCTTGCCGTCGGCCTTCGGGACCAGGGAGAGGGGGCTGCGGCCGTTGCCGTTGACTTCACTCACTGTCGATCACATCCTGGATGACGCCCTGCAGCTCTTCGGCCTTGAAGGGCAGGCCGCGGACCTGGTTGTAGCCGATGACGTCCACGAGGTACCGGCCGCGCAGCAGCAGCGCGAGCTGGCCCAGGTTGATCTCCGGCACGATGACCTTGTCGTAGGAGCGCAGGACCTCGGGCAGGTTCGCGGGGAACGGGTTGAGGTGCCGCAGGTGGGCCTGCGCGACGCGCTGCCCGGTGTCGCGGACGCGCCGGACGGCCGCGGAGATCGCGCCGTACGTGCCGCCCCAGCCGAGGACGAGCACGCGTGCCGCACCGGACGGGTCGTCCACCTCGAGCGGCGCGATGTCGTTCGCGATGCCGTCGACCTTGGCCTGGCGGAGCCGCACCATCTTGTCGTGGTTGGCCGGGTCGTAGGAGATGTTCCCGGACCCGTCGGCCTTCTCCAGCCCGCCGATCCGGTGCTCCAGGCCGGCGGTGCCGGGGATCGCCCACGGGCGGGCGAGGGTCTCCGGGTCCCGCTTGAACGGCTGGAAGTCGGCGTCGGACGGCGCCGCGAAGTCCGGCTCGATCTTCGGCAGGTCCGCGACGTCCGGCAGCTTCCACGGCTCGGAGCCGTTCGCGAGGTAGCCGTCGGACAGCAGGATGACCGGTGTGCGGTACTTGACGGCGATGCGCGCGGCCTCGATCGCGGCGTCGAAGCAGTCGGACGGCGACCGCGGCGCGACGACCGGGACGGGCGCCTCGCCGTTGCGGCCGTGCATGGCCTGCAGGAGGTCGGCCTGCTCGGTCTTGGTGGGCAGCCCCGTGGACGGTCCGGCCCGCTGGACGTCGATGACCAGCAGCGGCAGTTCGGTCGCGACGCCGAGGCCGATCGTCTCGCTCTTCAGCGCGATGCCGGGCCCGGACGTCGTGGTGACGCCGAGGGACCCGCCGAAGGACGCGCCGAGCGCGGCGCCCGCGGCCGCGATCTCGTCCTCCGCCTGGAACGTTCTCACCCCGAACCGCTTGTGCTTCGACAGTTCGTGCAGGATGTCGGACGCCGGGGTGATCGGGTACGAGCCGAGGTACACCGGCAGCCCGGACTGGACGCCCGCGGCGACGAGCCCGTACGCGAGCGCGACGTTGCCGGTGATGTTCCGGTACAGGCCGGACTCGTGCTCGGCCGGCTTGATCTCGTACTGGACCGAGAACGCCTCGGTGGTCTCGCCGTAGCTCCAGCCCGCCTGGAAGGCCGCGATGTTCGCCTTCATGATCTCGGGCTTCTTGGCGAACTTGCGCTCGAGGAACGCGAGCGTCCCCTCGGTGGGGCGGTGGTACAGCCACGACAGGAGCCCGAGCGCGAACATGTTCTTCGCGCGTTCGGCGTCCTTCTTGGAGATGTCGAAGTCGGCGAGGGCGGTCACCGTCATCGACGTGAGCGGCAGGGCGTGCACCCGGTACTCGGCGAGCGAGTCGTCCTCGACCGGGTTGGCCGCGTAGCCGACCTTCGCGAGGTTGCGCTTGGTGAACTCGTCGGTGTTGACCAGGACGTCCGCCCCGCGGGGGAGGTCCCCGAGGTTGGCCTTGAGGGCGGCCGGGTTCATCGCGACCAGGACGTCGGGCGCGTCGCCCGGCGTGAGGATGTCGTGGTCGGCGAAGTGCAACTGGAAGCTGGACACGCCGGGGAGGGTCCCGGCGGGGGCGCGGATCTCGGCAGGGAAGTTCGGCAACGTGGAAAGGTCGTTGCCGAACGCGGCCGTCTCCTGGGTGAAGCGGTCGCCGGTCAACTGCATGCCGTCACCGGAGTCCCCGGCGAAGCGGATGATGACGCGGTCGAGCTGCTGGACCTGTTTGGTCACAGAGGAAGACCTCCTCGACGGGCAGCACCCGACCTGGGGGAGGCACCCAGGATCGTGATGCTACTTAGGCTTGCCTTCATGGTATGTCCGGGAGGCGATGCTGGGATCGGGGGATCCACGAATCACCGGACACCACGGGTACGAATCGGTCGGATCCCCCTGGTCACCCCTGACACAGGCAGCTGTGCTGGCGGCAGAGGTCGACGTGCAGCCGCCGGACGAGCCTCTTGCGGTTCGCCGAGGAGCCGTCATCTTCCGTGGGCACGGAGTTCACGCCCCGAAGTGTAGACAGAGCGAATTCCGTTCGAACCCACCGGCCCCCGCGCGACCCCGCCGCGGCCGGGTCCGGCCGTCCGGCCGCCCGGTGCCGGACGCGCTCACGGGGTCTTCGACGTCACGGCCTGCGGGGCGTCCGGCGGCGTCCCGCCCGGCGACGCGGACGAACCGGGCGTCGGCGCGGCGGCCCGCGCCAGCTCGCGGCGCTCGGCGTCGAGTTCGGCGAGCAGTTCCCGGACGTCGTCCGCCGCGAGCGCCTCGCCGACGACGCGGGCGGTCGCCTGGTACCGGTACGAGCCCGGGTTGTCCAGCGCGGCCCGCATCCACGTCCGCCACTGCCTCCCCGCGACCGTGCAGCTCAGCGTGACCGTCCGGTCGTCCCGCACGGGCGCCGAACCGTGGCACGTGCCGAGCGGCCGCCCCTCCGAGTCGATCGACGCCCGCAGCGACGCGCGCGCGTCCGGCGAGGCCGTCCCTTCCCAGGTCGACAGCGTCGCCGGGACCTGGACGGTGCAGCCGTTCATGTTCTGGTCGCAGTTCTTGAACGTCAGCTTGCCGGGCGTGAAGTGCAGCGTCGGGTCGGTCGCGCCCCCGAGCCGCTTCACACGCGCGCGCAGCTCCTTGAACATGGGCACCGGGTCGGCGAGCGGCTGCGCCTGGAGCGCGAGCGTGGTCCGGCCGGACGTCCGCACGCCCAGCAGCCGGTGGGGCGCGGCGACCGCGACGAGGTACTCGGCGTCCGCGGCCCGCACCACGTAGGCGGGGACGCCGCCGACCTCCTCCGTCCTCGGGTTCGGGGACGCCTTGGCGAGCATCCGCGCCACCGACTCGGGCGAGAGCACCTTCGCCACGTCCACGCCGGGCACGGCCAGCGGCGCCTTCGCCCAGCCGCCCGCGTAGTACTCGGGATGCTCGATGCCCGCCGCGTACGCGCGCCAGAACTCGAGCCCGGCCTTGATGTAGGTGACGCCGTCGACCGTCGCGAGCAGCGCGGTCCGCGCCCCGGCGGTGAGGGTCCCGCTGGCCGAGCCCTCCGGGCTGATCCGCAGCCGCAGCTGCGCGGGGCCGCCCGCGACCGTGAGCGTGCCCGCGTACCGCAGGCCGAGCCCGTCGGTGAGCCGCCGGCCCGCCGCGAGCGACCACGCGGGCGGCGGCGTCGCGGACGGCTTCGCGACCGGCCCGGACGGTTCGTCGTCCGCGGCCGTCGCCATCGTGACGGCGCCCGCGGCGGTCGCCGCCATCGCGACCCCGGCCGCGGCCAGCAGCATCCGGTTCCGCTTCGGCATCCCCCGCTGCCGCGCCGGCACGACCCCGGGCGGCACCGGGCCGCCGCCCCCCGGCGGCACCCGG
>NZ_JBHTJA010000193.1:0-5547 GCF_042675525.1 Actinomadura sediminis | reverse complement strand
CGAGCGCGGGCCGCGCCGCGTCGGCGAACCGCGACGCCCGCGACCCGGCGGCGGGGGCCGCGCCGGACGCGATCGCCGACGCGAGGGCGTCCGGCGGCCCGGCTCCGGGGCCCGTCACGCGGGGCCCGTCCCGGCGAGGATCTCGGCCAGGTGGGCGACGCGGACGCCGCCGCGCAGCCGCGACAGGGCCCCGCCGATGTGCGCGAGGCAGGAGTTGTCGACGGCGCAGACGACGTCGGCGCCGGTGTCGCGGATGTGCCGGATCTTGTCGGCGACCATCGCGACGGACACGTCGGCGTTCTTCATCGCGAACGCGCCACCGAACCCGCAGCACTCGTCCGCGGCGGGCAGGCCGACCAGTTCGAGGCCGCGCACGGCGCGCAGCAGCCGCTCGGGACGGTCGGCGACGCCGAGCGCCCGCGCCGACTGGCACGTCGGGTGGTAGGTGACGCGGTGGGGGTAGTACGCGCCGACGTCGGTGACGTCCAGGACGTCCACCAGGAACTCGGTCAGCTCGTACACGGCGAGCGACTCGGCGGCGCCCGCCAGGCCGGGGTCGCGGACGGTGCGCGCGATCCGGGGGTAGGCGTCCCGGACGGCGGCGGCGCACGACGCCGACGGCGCGACGATCGCGTCCGCGCCGGCGAAGACCCTGGTGAAGGCGCGGGCGAGGTCGGCGGCCTCACGCCGGTACCCGGTCGTCCAGTGGAACTGCCCGCAGCAGGTCTGCCCCGGCGGGTGGACGACCTCGTGCCCGAGCCGCTCCAGCAGCACCGTCACGGCCTTCCCCGTGTCGGGGAACCACGCGTCGTCGTAGCACGCGACGAACAGCGCGACGCGCATGACCGGCCTCCCCCCTCCTTCGGCCCGCTCCCCGGGGGACATCGTAGGGCGCGCGGAGGCCGCCTCCGGCTGAAACGACGGCATCCGGTGGCCGGAACCGGGCGGCCGGGTGACACGCGGCGGACCTTTTGGAACGTTTGCCGATCTTCGGCGTGTCGTTCTTCATCCGTTATCGAGTGCAGGGGACGCTATGTACTGCACCTCAGGGTGAGGAGGGTCACAAATCTCCCCTGCCGCGGTACCAGAGGACAATCGTCCCAACGGGCTATAGGCGGCGGGGGCGAACCGTTCCACACTGGGGTGCGTCAGTAAAGGAAAGTCCACCGACCAGTAGTTGAGACCGGAGGCACGCCATGTGCCCGCACCAGCCGCCCTGTCCCTCGCACGACGCGCCCGACCGCGACGCCGCCCGCACGCTGGCCGCCCACCCCGAGCAGGGGTGGAGCCTGCTGTGCAACGGCGTGGTGGTCTTCGAGGACACCGGTGAGCTGCTGCCCGACGGGGGAGTCATCGCACCGCACCGGCCGACGGACCTGCAGGCCTCGTCCGCGGCCTAGGCCGTCCGGGGCCGGTCGCCACGGGGAGACCGGCCGCATCGATGAACGATCCGCGGGGGCAAGCCCCACCGCACGGACCTCTGGGCCCGCCCCCGGGCCCAGAGGTGACCCTCACATCCGCCTGAGAACATCCGCCCGAGCGAACCCGCCCGAGCAAACCCCGCCCGGGCACCCACACCGTTCACGGGGAGACGGCGGTCCGGGACGCCGCCCAGCGCCGCAGCCACGGGACCGCCGCCGCCGCGACCGCCGCGGGATCCTTCGCCAGGTCGTGCCGCTCTCCGGGCAGCACCACCACCCGCGCCGCGTCGGCCGGGTCCGGGACGCCGAACGGGTCGCGGTCGCCGTTCACCACGAGCACCTCCGTGCCCGCCGAGCGCAGCTCGTCCGCCCGCGACCGTTCCGGCTTCCCGGGCGGATGCAGCGGGAACGCGAGCGCGAGCACCCCGGCCGCCCCGGCCGCCCGCGCCGTCCGGCACGCCACCCGGGCGCCGTTGCTGCGCCCGCCCTGCACCAGCGGGACGTCCCCGAACCGTGCGCGCAGCGCCGCGACGATCTCCAGCCATGCCTCGTCCTGCTTCACCGGCGATCCGGGCGCCCGGCGGCCCGCCAGCCGGAACGGCTGCATCACCCGCGCCACCGCGCCGCCGAGTTCCAGCGCCGCGTCCCGTACCGCGAGCAGGTCCGGCGCGTCCACTCCCCCGTTCGACCCGTGCGTCAGGACCAGCAGGAACGCGGGGTCCGCGGGCGCGTCGAGGGCGGCCTCCGCGGGCCCGTGCGCGGTCGAGAGCTCCATGCCGCCACCGTAGTGACCGCACGAATGATCTTGTGAGGCAGACTGGCCGTATGGTGAAGATGACCGACGACGAATGGCGCGCCTTCGTCACCGCGGGGACCCGCACGGGCAAGTGCGCCGTCACCCGTAAGGACGGCGCCCCGCACGTGACGCCCGTCTGGTTCGTCCTCGACGGCGACGACCTGCTGTTCAACACCGGCACGGCCTCCGTCAAGGGACGCGCGCTCGCCCGCGACCCGCGCCTCGCGGTGTGCGTCGACGACCAGGAGCCGCCGTACTCGTTCGTGCTGCTGCGGGCCGAGGCGGCGCTCGTCGAGGACCTGGACGAGATGCGCCGCTGGGCGACCGCGATCGGCGCCCGCTACATGGGCGCGGACCGCGCCGAGGAGTTCGGCGCCCGCAACGCCGTCCCCGGCGAGTGCCTCGTGCGCGCCCGGATCACCGAGGTGATCGCCGAACGCGGCGTCGCCCACTGAGCACCGGCGCGGGCGCCGGCGGGGCGAGCGGGCGGGCCCGGTCGCCTCCCGTGGCGCTAAGCTGCTGATTCACGCAGTCGGCCGTCCGGGGGGCGTCACAGGTGGAGCTCGGCACGCGCCGCGACGGGCCGCTCCCTCTGCGGTTGCTGCCCTTCGTGGCCATGGCGGTCATCTCCGTCATCGACTTCTCCGCCGGTCCCAGCGTCGGCTACCTGCCGCTGCTCGCGCTGGGCCCGGCGTTCGCGAGCCTCTTCGGCGGCGTCCCGCGCACCCTGTCGGTGGGGGTGCTCGCGATCGTCCTCTGCACGCTCCTCGCCGGTTACAACGACCTCCTCGGAGCCTTCCGGACGAACCTGACGTTCGTCTCCATCGCCGGCGTCACCGCCGCCGGGACGCTCGCCGCGGTGTACCGGCAGCGCCGCGAGCGGGAGCTCGCCGACGTCCGCAACATCGCGGAGGTCGCGCAGCGGGTGCTGCTGCGCCCGATGCCGCGGCGCGTCGGCCCGGTGCGCGCGACCGTCCGGTACGTCTCCGCGGCGGCGGGCGCGCGGATCGGCGGCGACCTGTACGAGGTGGTGCAGACCGCGCGGGGCGTGCGGATCATCGTCGGGGACGTGCAGGGCAAGGGCCTGGACGCCGTCGAGACCGCCGCGGTCGTCCTCGGCGCGTTCCGCGAGGCCGCCTACGACGAGCCGGACCTGCACGGCGTCGCCGAGCGCATCGAGCGCGCGCTCGCGCGGCAGCTCGGCAGTGAGCAGTTCGTCACCGCCGTCCTCGCCGAGGTGCACGAGAAGGACGGCGTCACGCTGCTGAACCGCGGGCATCCGCCGCCGCTGCTGATCCGTTCCGACGCCTCCGTCACGACGCTCGACCCGCCCGAGCACGCGCCGCCGCTCGGCCTCGCCGTCCTGGTCGACGACCCGGCCCCGGTCGGCAAGGTCGACCTCTCCCCCGGCGACCAGCTGCTGCTCTACACCGACGGCGTCATCGAGGCCCGCAACGCCGAGGGGGTGTTCTACCCGCTCTCCGAGCGGGCCGGCGTCCTTTCCGCGGACGACCCCGAGGAGGCCCTCGACGGCCTGCAGGCCGACCTGCTCTCCTACGTCGGCGCACCGCTCGACGACGACGCCGCCATGCTCCTGCTGCGCCGCCGCGTCTAGGCCCGCGTCCAGGCCCGCCCGTCCGGTGCCGGGGCGCGGGGCTACGGTTCGATGACCAGCTTGCCGCGCGTGTGGCCCGCGCGGCTGGCGTCGAACGCCTCGCCGACCCGGTCGAGCTTGTAGGTCGCGGCGACGTCCACGGTGAGCGCCCCGCGTTCGGCCATGTCGGCGAGTTCGGCGAGCTTCGCGCCGTCCGGCCGCACCCAGATCCAGTGCCCGCCGTGCTCGGCGACCGCGGGGTCCGCGACGGACGCGTGCCGCCCCCCGGGCGCCAGCACGGCCAGCGTCGTGTCGAGCTGCCCGCCCGCGAAGTCGGCGACCGCCGTGACCCCGCCGGGGGCGAGCTCCCGCACGCGCTCGACGAGCCCGTCTCCGTACACGACGGGTTCGGCGCCGCGGCCCCGCAGGTGCGGATGGTTGCGCTCGGACGCCGTCCCGATCACGAACGCGCCCCGGGCGCGGGCGATCTGCACGGCGAGGTCACCGACGCCGCCGGACGCGCCGTGGATCAGCAGCGTGTCCCGGGAGCCCACCTGGAGCCGGTCCAGGGTGCGCAGCGCGGTCATCCCGGCCAGCGGCAGCCCGCCGGCCTGCCGCCAGTCCAGCGTCGTCGGCTTGGGGGCCACCGACCATGCCGACACCGCCACGTACTCGGCGAACGTCCCGGCCCGCACCACGTCCTTGCGGGCGTACGACATCACCTCGTCCCCGACCGCGAACTCGGGGGTGTCCGGGCCGGTCGCCCGCACGACCCCGGCGACGTCCCAGCCGGGGATGACGGGGAACAGCGCCTCCATCATCCCGTCCAGCCCGCCCGCCATCACCTTCCAGTCGACCGGGTTCACCCCGGCCGCCCACACCTCGATCAGGACCTGCCCGGGACCCACCCGCGGGTCCGGGACGTCTTCGACCTTCAGCCGCGAGTTGTCCGCCGCATAGGCCGCATATGTAACAGCGCGCATGACCACACACATAACCAGGAGAAACGGAACTAATCCCGGTGGGCGCGGGCCCAGAGCACGGGCCAGCCGCCCGCGGCGAGCCACGACGCCGGGGCGCGCAGCCCGTGCTCGGCCACCTCGTCCCAGAACCCTCCCGTGTCGGTCCCGAGCTCCCGGACGGCGGGGAAGGCCGACCGCCACGGGCCGTCCTCGTCGGCGAGGGAGGTGGCCGGGAACCCGGGGACGGTCGCGCGGCGCGGCCCCGCGATCACGGCGAGCGGGATCTCCGGCCGCGCGCAGGTGACGTGGACGGTCAGCGCGCACAGCGGCGGCGCCGCGGCGCGGCGCCGGACCGCGCGGGCGAGGGCCGGGTCGTCCCGCACGGCCAGCAGCCCGAGGGCGCGGCGGACGCGGCGGGCGGCGAGGTCGAACGCGTGGGCGTCCGCGATGCCCGGCAGCCGGACGAGGCGGCGCAGCGACTTCGGCAGCGGCGGCTCGCCGGCCAGCAGCCAGAGCCGGTCGAACCGGTCGCGGACGGCCGGGTCCAGCGCCTCGACCGCGTCCCGCAGGGGACGGTGCGCCGTCGCGTCCCAGAGCCCGGCGAGGTCGGCGGCGCGCTCGTCCAGCACGCGGGCGCAGTCCCGCGCGAGCCGGTCGAGGCTCGACCGGCGGAGGCGCACCGCGGCGGCGTCCGGCGCGGTCGCGGCGACGGCGGCGAGCGCGGCGAGCGCTGCGGCGTCGACCCGGACCAGCTCCCGGAGCGCCGAGCCCGCC
>NZ_JBHTJA010000192.1:0-5619 GCF_042675525.1 Actinomadura sediminis | reverse complement strand
CGGCGAGCCGCCCGCCCCCGGCCGCCGCGACGTCCGCCGGCACGGCGAACCCGCGCCGCGCGGCGGCCCGGGCGAACAGCTCGGCGAAGTCGTCCTCGGCGAAGTCGCGGGTGCGGGCGGTGTCGAACGCGCCGACCAGCGCGGGGTTGGCGTCGAACAGCCGCCGGTCGCCGCCGGGGCGGCACAGCGCGACGACGTCCAGCGCGGGCGATCGGGCCATGAGCCGGCGCAGCTCCTCGACGGCGGCGGCGCCGCACCGCTCGTGCGCGGCGAGCCGTTCCAGGTCGTCGACGACCAGCAGCATCCGGGCCTCGACGCAGTCGCGGACGCGGGCCTGGAGCCACAGCACGGCGTCGCTGACGCCCAGCGACGCGAACACCTGGTCGGAGATCCACATCGCCTCGCGGACGGCGCCGCCGGCGGCCAGCCGCCGCTCCACCAGCTCGGCGGCGGTGCCCTTGCCGGTCCCGGCCGGGCCGGTGATCAGCAGCCGGACGGGCCGCTCCCCCGCGAGCCGCGCCGCCAGGGCGTCCGCGACGGCCCGCGCGAGCTCCGGCTGCCCGACGAGGACGTCGTCCGGCGGCCGCCCGTCCGTCCCCGCCCGCCCGTCCTTCCCCGCCCGCGGCTCGTCCCCCGGCGCGCCCGCGTCCTCGCCCGTCGCGCGCCGGCCGGCCGGGAACAGCGCGTCCCCCAGCGGGTTGACGACGCGGCGCGCGGTGAACAGCCGCCGCACGTCCGCCTGGAACGCGCGGACGGGAACGCGGTCGCGCGGCGCGACCGGCGCACCCGGCAGGCCCTGCACGGCGCCGGTGATCCGGACGGCCATGTCGAGCCACGCGCGGGCGGCGTCGGCCTCGCCCGCGACGAGGGCGAGCGCGAGCCGGTCGCGCACGTCGTGCCGCCACGGGTCGACGGCGAAGTCGGCGCGGAGCGCGCGCAGCCGGTCCTGCAGGTCCGCGTGCCGCTCGGTGCCGAGGGTCACGGCCAGTTCGGCGGGGGCGGTCGTGGCGTCGGCGGCGAGCAGCAGCCGGGCGAGCGCGTCGTCCGCGCCCTCCCCGGAGCCGAGGGCGTCGCGCAGCCGTTCGTGCGAGGCCGCGAAACCGTCGCAGGCCCAGCCGAGGTAGCCGACGGGCCCGGCCAGCTCGGGCAGGACGGCCAGGTCGCCGTCGGTCAGGGCGGCGGCCCAGGAGTCCTCCAGCAGCGGCTTGGGGACGGTCAGGTCGGACTCGTGCAGGACGGGGTCCGCGGCGCGCCGGTCGAAGATCTCGATCAGCGCGCGGCGGCGCCGCTCGACGGGCTCGAGCCCCTCGAACACGTCCAGGCCCGCCCGCGCGAGGTCCAGCATGAGGGCGCGCAGGGCCGGGTCGTCCCCGGCGGGTTCGGCCAGCCACAGGCCGGGCGGCCGCCACCGCCCCGCCTGGGAGAACCAGGCGAGGGGGTCGCGGACGCTGGGTTCGGGCGCGGCCATGAAGTCCGCCAGCACCTCGTAGTCGACGTCGCCGCGGGAGCCGCCGCGCAGCGCCGACGCGCCGAGCAGGAAGGTCAGCAGGGACCACAGTTCCGCCCCGGCGGCCGTGGTGCCCTCGTTGTAGAAGTCTCCGTGGCGGCGCGGCAGCTCCACGACGCGCGGGTCGTCGTTGAACGCGACGGCCCGGTCGCGCAGCTCGTCGTACAGGCCGTCCGGGACGCGCCAGGGACCGTGCGCGTACACGTCGAGCACGGGTTCCTCGGTGAGCAGCACTTCGAGATGGTCCGGCAGCCGGGGGGAACTCACCTGGGGGTCCTTCTCCTACGCGAGGGGGCGGGGCGGCACGTCTGGTGAGCACCCTATGGCCCCGGTGACGCCCGACACACGCGCCGGCGACATGCCCGGCCGGGGTGGGCTGGTGCGAGAATTTGTCATGTGTAAAGTAAATGCCGCCATCGACCGCAGGAGGAGGCACCGCGTGCGACCGTTCGAAGTCACCGCCCGCACGGAGAACGGGCGCGCCGTCGTCCGGCTGTGCGGGGAGCTGGACATCGCCACCGCCGACACGCTGCGCCGCGGGCTGCGCGACGCGCGGCGGGACCACGGCGACGACCTCGTCCTCGACCTCAGCGACCTCGAGTTCATGGACTCCGGCGGCCTGTCGGTCATCGTGGCCTGCTACAAGGCGGCGACCGCCGCGGGCGGCGGCGTGACGCTGGCCGCCCCGCGGCCGATCATCCGCCGGGCGCTGGAGATCACCGGGCTGCACCGGCGGATGCCCGTCCACGGCACGCTCGACGAGGCCCTCGCCGGGACGCCGGGCGGCGGGAGGCCCGCCGGCGCGCCGGACGGCGGCGGCGCCCCGAACACCCGGAGCGCCGCCCACTCCGATCCGGTCTGACGGCCCGGCCGCCCGTCAGAGGGGCAGCGGCGTGGGCCGCTTGGGATCGCGGCCGTCGCCGGACGAGCGTCCGGTGACCCGCCGCCCGATCCACGGCAGCAGGTAGGCGCGCGCCCAGTGCAGGTCCTCGCGGCGGGAGGCGAGCCAGTCGGCCCGCTCGAACGGCGGCCAGGGCTCGCGCCAGTCGCCCTCCACCGGCAGCCCGATCACCTCCGCGACGCGCAGCGCCATGCGGCGATGGCCTTCGGGCGACAGGTGCAGCCGGTCCTCGTGCCAGGCCCGGGGGTCGTCGAACACCCGCAGCGACCACAGGTCGACGACCGTGCACCCGCGGCGGTCGGCGATGGCCCGCAGGTGCATGTTGTAGGTGGCGCCCTTGCCCCGGATGCGCCGCCCGTTGCGCAGCCCGCGCGGGTCGAACCCCGTGAAGATCACCACGCGGGAGCCGGTCGCCCGCAGCCGCCGCACGGCGTCGTCGAACAGCACCGCGAGCGCGTCCGGGTCCGCGCCGGGCCGCAGGATGTCGTTGCCGCCCGCGCAGAACGTCACGAGGTCGGGGTTCATCTCGACGGCGAGCGGCACCTGGTCGTCGACGATCTGGCGCACCAGCTTGCCGCGGACCGCGAGGTTCGCGTACCGCAGCCCCGGATGCCGCGCGGCGAGATGCTCGGCGAGCCGGTCCGCCCAGCCGCGGAACCGGTCGTCCTCGCCCGGGTAGGGGTCGTTCAGTCCTTCGGTGAAGCTGTCCCCGAGGGCGACATAGGTGCGGACCTCGTCCGCCGCCCCCGTCGCTGAATCACGTTCGATCACGTCGAACAATGATGCATCGTACACACGACCTACGCGACCGTAGGGAGCGCGCGTGTGAACGAACAGACACGATCGCCCCCGCCTCCCCGGTCACGAGACGGCCGGTGACGCCGACCGCGGCGCGCGTACGGCACCGCACGGAACACGCGGCCGCACCGGGCCGCGAGGATCGACGTCACCGTCCCAGGGGGTTCCAGGGGGCCGCCCCCTGAGGAATCACGTCCAGCTGGGCGAGGACGTGCCGAGGGGGCCGGCCGGGGGCGCGGGCGGGGCGGCGGGCTGCGCGTGGGCGCCGGCCGTGGCGTGCACCGTCATCGCGTGCTGCACCAGCGTGATCAGCACCTGCTTGGTGGACTCGCGGCTGCGCGCGTCGCACTGCACGATCGGGACGTGCGCGCTGATCGACAGGGCGTCGCGGATGTCCTCGATCGCGTACTGGAACTCGCCGTGGAACCCGTTGACGCCGACGACGAACGGGAGGCCGAGCTCCTCGAAGTAGTCGACGGCGGCGAAGCAGTCCTCGAGCCGGCGGGTGTCGACGAGCACCACCGCGCCGATGGCGCCGCGCACCAGGTCGTCCCACATGAACCAGAACCGGTGCTGCCCGGGCGTGCCGAACAGGTACAGGATCAGCTCGCTGTCGAGCGACACGCGGCCGAAGTCCATCGCGACGGTCGTGGTGGTCTTGTCGGGCACGGCCGACAGGTCGTCGACGTCCGCGGACGCGGCCGTCATCACCGCCTCGGTGGTGAGCGGCATGATCTCCGAGACCGAGCCCACGAACGTCGTCTTGCCGACGCCGAACCCGCCGCCGACAACGATCTTGACCGAGGTCAGCTCGGCCTCGCCGGCGGGCGGCCCGGGGACCTGGTCAGAGCTTCCGAAGGCCACTGAGCACCCTTTCTAGCAGGCGGATGTCCGGCTGACCGCCGGCGGTGGTGGAGGGCTGCGACTGGTGCAGGCGCAGCAGCCCCTCGACGGCCATGTCGGCGACCAGGACGCGCGCCACGCCGAGCGGGATGCGCAGCAGCGCCGACACCTCGGCCACCGACCGGGCCTGCCGGCACAGGTCGATGATCGCCCGGTACTCCGGGGTCAGCACGGCCACGTCCCGCGGCGGGTAGGGCGCGGCGGTGACCAGGGCCTCGATCGCCAGGTCGTACCGCGGCTTCGTCCGTCCGCCGGTGACGGCGTACGGGCGCACCAGCGAGCTGGCCTCGCCGTCGTCCTCCTGCGCGGGCGCCCGTCCCGGCACCGGACGCGGGGGCCGGGGCTCGCCCGGCCAGCCGCCGGGGCCGCCTCCGTAGGGACTGCCTCGATCCATGTCGCTGACCTCCGTCAGAGTCAGTCAGGGTCAGTAGCGGGCGGGCCCGGTGCCCATCTCGGTCACGGACGTCCCGTGCGCCTCGGCCTGCCCGCGCAGGGCCGGGCTCAGCACGCGGCCGACCCGCTCCACCAGGAGCGTCATCTCGTACGCGACCAGCCCGAGGTCGCAGTCGGGGGCCGCGAGCACGGCGAACACCGAGCCGTTGGTGATCGACATGACGAACAGCAGCCCGCGGTCCATCTCCACGACCGTCTGGTTCACGCCGCCCGCGTCGAAGATCTTCGCGGCGCCCTGCGTGAGGCTCATCAGGCCGGACGCGATCGCCGAGAGCTGGTCCGCGCGCTCCGGCGGGAAGCCCGCCGAGTAGGCCATCGGCAGACCGTCCGAGGAGACCACGACGGCGTGCGCGACCTTCGGGACACGGTCCGCGAAGTTCGTCACCAACCAGTTGAGATCCTGCCCGCTCACCGAGCGCCTCCTGTCTCGCCGTCGTCCTGGGACGGCGCCTCACCTGACGTGCCTCCGCCGCGAGTCTCGGTGCGGCCCCGATTGACACCGCGCTGCAGGCTCGCGAAGCGGTTGCGTACGACGTCGGCCGACTGGCCGAATCCCTGCTGCTCTTCCGGCCGGTCCTGCGCCGGCCCGTCCTGGGCGGGCGCGCCCTGGGCGGCGCCCGCGTCCCGCGGCGGACGGCCCGCGGTCGGGTCCGCCGTCGGCACGGTGGGCGGCTGCGCCGTCCCGCCCGGCTTGCCGACCGCGCCCGGCACGCGGTTCTTGCCGGGCACCCGCTTGGGCAGCCCGACCGCCGTGCGCTTCTCCGCCACGGGCTCGCGGGCGGCCTCGGCGGCACGGAAGCCCGCGTCCGCCGGGGACTCCCAGCCCTTCACCGGATCCTCGTTCACCGTCTCCCCCGACCTGCGCTGGAACCATTCCGACTGCATCGCGTCGAAGATCGGTGAGCGCGCGGGGACCCGCGGCGGCCCGCCGGCGGGTTGCGGCGGCGCGGAACGCGGTCCGGGCGCGCTCTGCGGCGGCGCGGCGGGGGCCTGCGCCGCCCGGTCGAACATCGACGGCTCGGGCGCGGGGCCCTCGGCGGCGGCGCGCTCGACGGCG
>NZ_JBHTJA010000191.1:0-5786 GCF_042675525.1 Actinomadura sediminis | reverse complement strand
GGGTTGTGGTGGTGAAGAGGCCGAGTGCGATGAGTCCTGCGGTTCCGGAGATGAGGGGGAGCGGGCCGGGGCCGGCGATGTCCAGCACGGCGCCTCCGACGCCTCCGCCGACCGCGACACCGATGTAGGTGCCGGACGTGTTCAGGGCGAGGGCCTGCGTGGCGACCGGTCCTGCGAGCAGGTGAAGCCTCGCCTGGACGGCCGGGGAGTTCCAGAAGGCGGCGCCGCCCCAGACCGCCACGATCCCGAGGAGCAGGACGAACGGAACGGGCCGTAGCGGCCACAGCGCGGCCAGCGCGACCATGGTCGCGACGAACGCGCCGACACCGGCGGCCAGTGTCCGGTCCGGGCCCCAGGCGTCGGTCGCGCGTCCACCCGCCCAGATGCCGGCCATGCCCGCCAGCCCGGCGACCGCGAAGAGGACGCCCCGGTCGGTGACGTCCACGTTGGCGAGGGCGGCGGTGAACGGCGCGAGGTACGTCAGCAGCATCATCGAGCCGGACATCAGCACGATGTTGGCGGCCAGCCCGATGGATATGGCCGGACGTGCGAGCACGGCGAGCTGGGCGCGTACCGGCAGGGCGGTCTGGCCGGTGTCGGTGCGGGGCAGCGCGGTGGTGAACGCCACGACGACGAGGGCGCCCGCCGCGGCCATCACGGCGAACGTGGCGCGCCAGCCGAACGCCCCGCCGATCCAGGCCCCCGCGGGGACGCCGAACGCGATCGCGCCCGTCACGCCGAATGCGACGGCCGCGACGGCGCGTCCCGTCCGTTCGGGGGAGGCGAGCCGCGCCGCGGTCGCGAAGAGCGCGGGTGTCGCGGTGGCGGCGGCGAGCGCGGCCACGACCCGCAGGGCCAGCAGAGCGGGGAAGGTCTGGCTGAGCGCGGCTCCGATGTTGGCCGCGGTGAAGACGAGGGCGGCCGCGACCAGGACGGCCCGGCGGGAGAACCGGACGGTGGCGACGGCGGCGAGCGGGGCGGCGATCGCCACGGTGACGGAGAAGACCGTCACGAGCTGCCCGGCCGCCCCCTCGGTGATCTCGAGGGAACGGGCGATCTCGGGCAGCACACCGGCGATGACGTAGTCGTCGGTGTAGAAGACGAGCGCTCCCGTCGCGAGCGCGAGCAACCAGCGGGGCACGGCGGTCCTAGGCGGGAGCAGTCAGATGATCTTGGGTCCAATCTAGAGAACGGCCGGCACGCTCCGCCAAGCCTTTTCGGCCGCCGTGGCCGTGCGCCGGCACCTGGGGCGTCATCGTGGTCGCGGGAGTCACGGAGAACGCAGGGCGGCCGCTCGTGCGGGCCCTTGTCGAAGAGGGTGAAGCCTCGATGGCCGAATGGGCCGCACGCCACAGCGCATGGTTCAGATGACGGCCGACGCGTTCGTGCTTTGCCCGGCCGCCGGCGGCGCCGTCATTTCGGTTCCGGGCCTGCCTGCGGGAGCGTCCTCACGTATTGCCGCCGCTTCTCGTCCCGCACCACGACGCCGAGGCGGGCGAGTTCGTCGCGGAGTTCCCGGACGTCCTCGGCGTCGGAGCCCTTCTCCTTCAGCGGCGCCTCGCGCGCCCTGAGGACGGCGTTCGCGCCCTCCGGCAGGCCGGGGAGGCCGGGGACCCAGCGGCGGAACTCGTTCTCGTGCGGGTCGGCGTCCGCCCACACGTAGCCGTGTCGGGTGAAGGCGTCGGCGACCCGGCCGAAGTCCAGGCCGCACTCCTGCCGGAAGAGTTCGCCGCCGTCGTGGCCGAGCAGGACGAGGTCCTTGCCGTCCCGGAAGGCCGAGGCGATGTCGGCGCGGGCGTACGCGTGCTCCCGGCCCTTGCGGGCGAGCACGACACGGTCGTCCGCCAGGCGGACCGACAACTGCTCGAAGTGGGCGACGAAGCCGACGGCCAGGCCCGCGAGCGTACCGGCGGCGAGCAGCCACGGGGCGGGGACGGAGGCGGCGAGCTCGGCCGGGCCCTGCATCGGTGCCCACGGGAGCGTCACCAGCCAGTCGGCCAGGGGACCGGCGAGCAGGCCGAGGACCGCCCCGGCCGCCGTGCACACGGCGTACACGCACGCGGTTCGCCATGCCGGCTCGCTCAGCACGGTGACCCCGTCCTTGTTCGGGGATCGCTCGGTTCTCCTACGCACGCCTGTCCTCCTCTGCGGGTACCGGTGCTTGAAGACTGGCGCTTCGGTGCACCGGCTCGCGAGGGACTTAGGGAGAGTCCCGCACCGACCAAGGTCGATGCGCGGGATTGACCTCAGGTTTGGTCGAGGTTCTAGCGTTGGGCTCGTCCACACCAGAAGGAGGATCATCATGAAGGTCGTTGCCGCCGCCGAGCCGGGCGGGCCGGAGGTTCTGCGGATCCAGGAGGCGCCGACCCCGCACGCCGGGCCGGGGGACGTGCGGGTGCGGGTCCGGGCGGCGGGGGTGCAGCCGATCGACCTGGCGGTGCGTGCCGGGTACCGGCCGCCGGGCGCCACCGGCGGCACGGTGCCGGGCAACGAGTTCGCGGGCGTCGTGGACGAGGTCGGCGAAGGGACGGCCGACGTCGCGGTGGGGGACGAGGTGCTGGGCTTCTCGATGCTCGGCTGCTACGCGGAGTTCGTCGTCGTGCCCGCGGCGCAGGTCACGCGGAAGCCCGCCTCGATGCCCTGGGAGGTCGCGGGCGGCTTCTCCGCGGCCGTGATGACGCCGCACATCGCGCTCGAGGACATGGGCGTCGGTGCGGGGGACACGCTGCTGGTGCACGCCGCCGCCGGGGGTGTCGGCGCCGTCGCCGTCCAGTTGGCCCGGATCGCGGGGGCGACGGTCGTCGGGACCGCGAGCGAGGGCAACCACGACTACCTGCGGGCGCTCGGCGCGATCCCCGTCCGGTACGGGGACGGGCTGGTGGAGCGGGTGCGCGCGGCGGCGCCCGGCGGGGTGGACGCGGCGCTCGACGGCGCGGGCGGTGACGCGCTGACGGCGTCGCTCGAGCTGGTGAAGGATCCCGGACGGATCGTCACGCTCGTGGAGCACGGCCGCGCCGGGGAGCTCGGTGTGCGGCTCGTGGCGCGGGAGAAGCGGACGATCGCGCGGGTGGCGGAAGCCGTCCGGTACTACGAGGAGGGCAGGCTCGACCTGCACGTGCGGGGAGCCCACTCGTGGACGCGGGCCGCCGACGCGCACCGGCAGGTCGCGACCGGGCACGGGCGCGGCAAGACGGTGCTGGTCATGGATTGACCGGACGGACGGCCGCGGCATCGAGCGCGCCGACCTCCGGGGCCGCGCGCTCGCGGAGGCCGGTAGCGCGCCGCCGTCCCGGCCGGTGGCCCCCGGAACCCGGGACGGGCGCGCCGGGCCGGGCGGCGGACGGTTCGGCGGGCGGCTCGGCGGTCAGCGGCGGTAGGAGTCGAGGAACGCGCCGATGCGGTTGATCGACTCCTCCAGGTCGTCGGCGTACTGGAGCGTGACGACGCGGAAGTGGTCGGTGGTCGGCCAGTTGAAGCCCGTCCCCTGGACGACGAGGAGCTTCTGCTGCTCGAGCAGGTCGAGCGCGAAGCGCATGTCGTCCTCGATCGGGTACATCGCGGGGTCGAGGCGCGGGAAGACGTACAGGGCGCCCTTCGGCTGGACGCAGGACACGCCGGGGAGGTCGTTGAGGAGCTTCCAGGCGCGGTCGCGCTGCTCGCCGAGGCGGCCGGTGGGCAACACCAGGTCGTCGATGCTCTGGTAGCCGCCGAGCGCGGCCTGGATGGCGTGCTGGCCGGGGACGTTCGGGCACAGCCGCATGTTCGCGAGGATGTCGAGGCCCTCGATGTAGGACTCGGCGTGCTCCTTCGGGCCGGACAGCACCACCCATCCGGAGCGGAAACCGGCGACACGGTAGTTCTTGGACAGTCCGCCGAAGGTCAGGCACAGCAGGTCGGGGGCCAGCGACGCGATGGGGACGTGCTCGGTGTCGTCGTACAGGATCCGGTCGTAGATCTCGTCGGCGAAGACGATCAGGTTGTGCCGGCGGGCGATCTCGGCGATGCGGGTGAGGACCTCGCGCGGGTAGACGGCGCCGGTCGGATTGTTCGGGTTGATCAGCACGATCGCCCGGGTCCGCTCGGTGACCTTCGCCTCGATGTCGTCGGTGTCGGGGGCCCAGTCGGCGTCCTCATCGCACAGGTAGTGGACGGGCGTGCCCCCGCACAGCGACGCGGACGCCGTCCACAGCGGGTAGTCGGGGGCCGGGATGAGGACCTCGTCGCCGTTGTTCAGCAACGCCTGCAGGGTCATGACGATCAGCTCGGACACGCCGTTGCCGAGGTAGACGTCCTCGACGTCGACGCCGTCGACGCCGTTCTCCTCGAACCGCTGCACGACGGCGCGGCGGGCGGGGAGGATGCCCTTGGAGTCGCTGTAGCCGTGCGCCTCCGGCAGGTTGCGGATCATGTCCTGGAGCAGCTCCGGCGGCGCCTCGAAGCCGAACGGGGCCGGGTTGCCGATGTTCAGCTTGAGGATGCGGTGCCCCTGGGCCTCCAGCTCCTTGGCGCGCTTGAGGACCGGCCCCCGGATGTCGTAACAGACGTTGGTCAGTTTGCCCGACTGGTTGACCTGCATGGACACACCATATCCACGCGGTGGAGGGGTATTCGCACGCCGGGGTCACGCATTCGGCGCGCGACGTCACTCCGTGCGACCGCCCGGTGATCGGTCATTCCGCGGCGGCGGCGGCCGGGACGGCGGCGCGCGCGGCGCGGCGCGCGGGGCCGACCGCGGCGAGCGTCCCGGTGACGGCCCCGACCAGCGCGATCACCGCCAGCGGGACGGCCCGGGGCGCGAACGGGGCGCCGAGCGCGGTGCCGATGCCCCAGCCGAGGAACACCCCGGCCATGAGCCCGCCGCCCGTGCCGAGCAGCGCGACGACCATCGATTCCCAGCGGACGATCGACCTGACCTGCGCGCGGGTCGCGCCGACCGCGCGCAGCAGGCCGAGCTCCCGGGTTCGCTCGTGCACCGCCAGCGACAGCGTGTTCGCGATGCCGAGCAGCGCCACCACGACCGCGAGGCCCGCCATCCCGTAGACCACCGGGAGGAAGGCGCGCTGCCGCGCGGTCCGGGCCGCGACGAACTCGTCCCGCGTCCGCACGTCCGGCGCGCCGTACCGGCCGGCGAGCGCGGCGAGGGCGCGGCGGGCGTCCGCGGGCGGGACGCCGGGCGCGACGTCCACGAACGCCGTGCGCGCGAGCGGCCGCCCGCCGTGCGCGTCCCACACGGCCCGGGGGAGGAGGAGGTCGCCGGTCAGGCCGGTGGCGGTGTAGACGGCCCCGACGGTGAGGGTCCGTGAACGTCCGTCGGCGAACGTCACCGGGACCGGTGTCCCGGCCCGCCAGCCGTTCTCCTCCGCGACGCCCTCGGAAACGGCGAAGGTGCGCGGGTCCGCGAGGGTGCCCTGGACGACGTCCAGGTCCAGGACGCGGCGGAGCGCGGACGGGTCGGCGACGCTGACGGTCGCGACCTCGCCGCCCACCCGGGCGGTGCCGGTGCCGAGCGCCGCGACGGCGCCCGTCTGGGGCAGCGCGTCCGCCTCCCGGACGAACCGGGTGTCGAACCCGCCGGTCCCGCCGGCGCCCGCGTCGACGACGAACCGGCCCGTGAACGAGCGGGCGACGTCCCGCTCGAGGGACGCGCCCAGCGAGCCGGCGAGCACGGTGCAGAAGCCGACGACTCCGACGCACCACAGCAGGGCGGTCGCGGCGGCGGCCGTCCGGCGGGGGCCGCGGCACGCGTTGGCGCGGCCGAGCGGCGCCGCGCCGCCGCGCGGCCGCGC
>NZ_JBHTJA010000190.1:0-5985 GCF_042675525.1 Actinomadura sediminis | reverse complement strand
GCCGCCGCGGACGTCCCCGCGCCGTGGCTCGCGGCCGTCGTGCCCGGCACGCTCGCGGCGGTCGCGCTGCTCACGGCCGTCCCGGCGCGGCGGGCCGCGCGCCGCCCCGTCGCCCGGGTCCTGTGAGGGTCAGGGGGAGAAGTACCGGCGGGGGTTCTCCACGAGCATCTGGTCGAGCTGGGCGTCGGTGACGCCGCGGTCGCGCAGCGCGGGCAGGACGTCGTCGCTGATGTGCCGGTAGTTCCAGTTCGGCGCCATGCCGTTCAGCAGCTCGGGATCGGGGCCGAACCAGTCGATGAAGCAGCTCGCGTCGTGGCTGAGCACCATGCGGTCGGCGTAGCCGCGCTCGCACATCGCCACGACCGTGCTCACCCGGTCGGCGGTCGGGTTGATCACGTCGAGGCCGAACCGGTCCATGCCGAGGATCGCGCCGGTGTCGGCGAGCTCGCTCAGGTAGCCGAGGTCGTTGCTGTCGCCCGCGTGCCCGATCACCACCTTCGACAGGTCGGCGCCCTCCTCGCGCAGCACCCGCACCACCTCGCGCCCGGCGTGGATCGAGCTCTCGGTGTGGACGGTGATCGGCGCGCCCGTCTCGCGGTGCGCGCCCGCGACGGCCCGCAGCACCCGCTCGACGCCGGGCGTGAGGCCGGGCGCGTCCACCGCGCACTTGAGGAACGCGGCCCGCACCCCGGTGTCGCCGATGCCCTGCGTCAGGTCCCGGACGAAGTCGGCGATCATCGGCTCGGGGCCGCCGAGCAGCGTGCCCGGGCCCCGGTGGTGGAACTGGAACGGCAGGTCGTTGTAGGTGTAGATCCCGGTCGCGGCGATGATGTTGAGCTCGGGCACCCGCTCGGCGATCCGCCTGATCCGCGGGATGTAGCGGCCGAGGCCCCACACGGTGGGGTCGGCGATCGTGGTGATCCCGCGCTCCACGAGCTGCCGGAGCTTGCGGACGGCGTCGTCGGCCTTCTCGTCCTCGTCCCACCAGTCGCCCGCGCCGTAGTTCTCGACGTGCTCGGTGCTCAGGACGAACACGTGCTCGTGCATGAACGTGCGGCCGAGCGCGCCGACGTCGACGGGGCCGCGGACGGTCTGGACTTCGGCCATGGGGATCTACCTCCGAACACGCACCCGCGGTGCATACCGACCGGTCGGTTTCTGGCAAGCTAGGGCGCGGGACGCAGCCCCGTCAATGCCCTACCCCAGCGGAGGTGCGCAGGTGACCAGCGTCGAACGGCCGGACGTCCGGCCCGTGCGGGAGAGCGCGGTGGAACGGCGGATCCTCGCCGCCGCGCTGCGGCTGTTCGCCGAGCGCGGCTTCGACGGGACGTCGGTGCAGGGGATCGTGGAGGCCGCGGCCGTCACCAAGGGCGCCCTGTACCACTACTTCGACTCCAAGGACGACCTGCTCTACGAGATCTACCATTCGCTGATCGCCCGGCAGCTCGCCGACCTCGACCGGGTGCTGGCCGGGCGTCCGCCGCCGCGCGAGGCCGTCCGCGCGGTCCTGGCCGGGCTGATCCGCAGCACCGCCGAGCACATCGACGAGGCGAAGGTGTTCAGCCGGGAGATGCACCGGCTCGACCATGGCCGGATGCGGTCGGTGCGGGCGCAGCGGCGCCGCTACCACGTGACGTTCCGCGGCATCGTCGAGCAGGGGCAGCGCGAGGGCGTCTTCGCGCGCACCACGCCCGCCGAGACCGTCACGATCGTCGCGCTGGGCATGGTGAACCAGATGCCCGCGTGGTGGCGGGCGGACGGCCCGAAACCGGCCGACGCCCTCGCCGACGAGGTCGCCGGGTTCGTCCTCGCGGCCCTGGAGAACGGGGCCGCGCCGCCCGCCGCCGGTCAGCCCTTCGCGGGCTGACCGGCGCGCGCGGCGAACGCCGCGACGACCGCGGCCAGCACCGACAGCACCGCGATCGACGCCGCCATCGGGACCGCGGTGTCCTCGCCCCCGATCCCCGCGAGGGGCCCGGCGGCGCCGCCCAGCGTGAACTGCCCGACGCCGAGCAGCGCGGACGCGCTCCCGGCGACGCGCGGCGCCCGTCCCCACAGCGCCAGCGCCGTCGCGTTCGGCAGGACCAGGCCCTGGCCCGACGCGACGAGGAACATCCCGGCCAGCGCGAGCGGCGGCCCGGACCCGGCGAGGACCGCCACGAGCAGCAGCGCCGCGCCCGCGAGGACGATCCCGAGCCCGGCCGCGAGCAGCCGGGTCAGCGGCACCCGCCCGGCGAGCCGCCCGCCGACCTGGCCCGCCGCCACGATCCCGACCGAGTTGACGCCGAACGCGACGCTGAACGCCTGCGGGGACATCCCGTAGACGTCCTGCAGCACGAACGGCGACCCGGAGATGTAGACGAACATCCCGCCGAACGACAGGCCGATCGCCAGCACGTACCCGAGGAAGGACCGGTCGGCGAGCAGGCTCCGGAACGTCCGCAGGGTGGCGCGGACCCCGCCGGTCTCGCGGAGCCCCGGCGGCAGCGTCTCCTTCAGCCCGAGCAGCGCCGTCAGGAACAGCGCCACCCCGATCCCGGACAGCACGGCGAACACGCCCGGCCACGGCACCACCCGCAGAAGCTGCCCGCCGATCACCGGCGCCAGGATCGGCGCGAGCCCGTTCACGAGCATCAGCATCGAGAAGAACCGGGCGGCGGCGACCCCGTCGTACAGGTCGCGGACGATCGCGCGGGCGATGACGATCCCGGCGGCGCCGGCGGCGCCCTGCACGAACCGCAGCGCGATCAGCGACTCGACCGTCGGCGCCGCGACGCACAGCAGCGACGCGACCGCGTACACCGCGATCCCGGCGATCAGCGGGCGGCGGCGGCCGAGCGCGTCGCTCAGCGGGCCCACGACCGCCTGCCCGAGCGCGAGGCCGATCAGGCACGCGGTCAGCGTGAGCTGCGCCCGCATCGCGCCGGTCGACAGGTCGTCGGCGACGTCGGGCAGCGCCGGCAGGTACATGTCGATCGACAGCGGCGCGACCGCGGTCAGCGCGCCGAGGACCGCGATGAGCCCGAACCGCGACCCGGGGGAGGACGGCGCGGCGGGCGCGTCCGCGGCGCCGTCCGGGAGGGCGTCGGCGGCCGGGGCGGGGCCGGTGTCCGGGCGGTGGGGAGACTGGGGCATGGGGGGCTCCGTGAACGGACGGCGCCCGGCCGCGGTGCGCGGCCGGGCGGCGGGGGACGGCGGGGGCTCAGACGGTGGTGACGACCTGCTCGAACTCCAGCCGGCGGTTCCGCTCGAACCACGCGCCGGGTCCGGGCCGCCCCACGTTGATGATCGCGATGGCGCGCCGGCCGCCGTCCCCGAGGAACTCCTTCTCGACGGCCGCGGCGTCGAAGCCCGCCATCGGCCCGGCGGCGAGCCCGGCGGCGCGGACACCGAGGATGAGGTAGCCGAGCTGGATGGTGGCGTTGAACCGCGCCATCCCGGCGCGTCCCGGGCTGGCGGCGAGGTTATCGCGTGCGTCCGGGTCGTGCCAGATGACCGGCATGTGCTCGTGGAAGTCCTCGTCCGCGGCGGCGATCAGCGAGACCGGGGCGGCCGCGGTCTTCGCGCGGTTGCCCTCCGCCATCAACGGGACCAGGCGTTCCTTCGCCGCCGCGCCGCGTACCGCGACGATCCGCAGCGGCTGCGCGTTCATCGCGGTCGGCGCCCACTTGACCAGGTCGTAGATCGCGCGGAGCTGCTCGTCGGTCACCGGCTCGGACGTGAACGTGTTCGCCGTGCGGGCCTCGCGGAACAGCAGGTCCTGGGCGTCCTCGGGCAGGGCGAGGAGGCCGTCGGGCGCGATCGCGGTCATCGTGCAGCCTTTCGTCGGGATGCGGGTCGTCTCGTGGGGAAGACGGGTCGTCGGAACACGGATCGTCGGAACGCGGGTTCCGCAAACATGCAACGAGATGAC
This sequence comes from Actinomadura sediminis, assembly GCF_042675525.1. Classification (NCBI taxonomy): domain Bacteria; kingdom Bacillati; phylum Actinomycetota; class Actinomycetes; order Streptosporangiales; family Thermomonosporaceae; genus Actinomadura; species Actinomadura sediminis. Next base: position 2,072 of record NZ_JBHTJA010000190.1, on the reverse strand, counting down.
CGTCCGTTATCTGCCGCGTCAGGCAGTGGGGTGCGTCACATCCAGAACGGCGGGCGGGCCAGCGTCGACAGGTCCGGGAGCCGCTGCGCCGCCGCGACGACCGCGCCGGTCACCGTCCCGGCCGTCAGCAGCGACAGCCCGCCCAGCACCGCGAGCCGTCCCAGCCGGTACCCCGCCGGGACGCGCTCGGCGCCCCGTCCCCGGACCGGCCACGGCGACCGCAGCGGCGCCGTCCCCGGCGGCTCCGGGTCCGCCGCGGGGGCGGGCCGGTCGTCGGCCGCGGCGGCACGGGCGCCCGGCGCGAGCCCCGCCGCCCATGTCAGCAGCTCGGCGACGGCGGCCGGCTCGGCGCCCAGCCCGGACGCGAAGTAGCGGACCCGGCCCGCGACCTGCTCGAGCGTCCGGACGGTGTTGCCGAGGCCGACGTCCGCGAGCCACTCGCGCACGCCGCCGTCCAGGCCGCGGCCGATCTCGGTGCGGGCCAGCAGGTCGGTCTTGGTGACGACCACCGCGACGCGCTTCTGCCGCCCCCGGTCGGGCCGCGACCGCAGCTCGTTCAGCACCCGCTGCAGCGTGTCGGCGGGGTCCTCGTCCGACGACATCGCCGCGCGGTCGACCAGCTCCCGCTCCTTGCCCGTGAGCGCCCGCCGCACCTGCGGCAGCGCGAACGGGTCCACGACGAACACGAGCGCCTCCCCGTGGTCGAGGTAGCGCAGCGACTCGACCTCCGTCGCGCCCGTGTAGTGCTCGCCCGCCGGGTCGAACAGGTACAGGATGCGGCGCGTCCGTCCCGGCAGGTCCACGTCCACCATCGTCGCCAGGGGAAGCTCCGGGCCCGTCTTCGCGAGCCGCCCGCCCCGCCGGAACTCCCGGATCGCCGCCGCGTACGCCTCCGCGTGCCGCCGCTCCACGAACGACAGGCGTCCCCCGGCCGCGTGGGCGCGCGCGTGCAGCGCCCGGATGCCCAGCACCATGAACGTCGTCTTCCCCGCGGCCGGGCCCCCGACGAACGGCAGCGGCTCCACGCGCACCCGTCCGATCCGGTCCGGCAGCCGCCCGCCGCAGTGCGGGCAGTACGCCGCCAGCCGGAACCGGCCGAGCGGCACCGTCGTCGGCAGCCGCGCCCCGCACCGGCACACGTGCCGGAACGCGCCCGCCGCGCCCGGCGCCAGCCGCGGATGCCGGGCCCCGCACCCCGGGCACTCGTACTCCGGCAGCGCGATCCGCTCGTAACAGAACGGATGCGGGCACGTCTGCAGGATCCGCCCGTAGGCCATGAACCCCCGCTCGACCGCCGCGAGCACCAGCACGCACACCAGCCAGCACACCAGTCCGGCCGCCGCGACGACCCCGTACATCAGCGTCAGCGCCGACACGAACACCGCCGCCGGGACGGCCGCCGCCGCGATCCCCGCGCACAGCGCGAGCCAGAACGGGAACGCGAAGAACCCCCACGGCCCGCCGAGCAGCAGCGTCCGGGTCAGCCACGCGACCGTCCGCGACGCCGTCGTCCACACCCGCGGCACGACCGTCCGCGTGATCGTCCACCAGTCCCGCCACACCTGCCCCAGCAGGTAGGTGCGGTACGCGACGTCCGGTGCGGCGACCGGCGACGGCCCCTTCAAGGTGGACGGCGCCAGCGTGCGGCACGCGTGCAGGTAGTACAGGGCGAGCGCGGCGCCCCCCGCCGCCGCCAGCGTCACGGGGAACAGCACCGGGAACACGTACACGAACCCGAGGAACATCACCGCGGCCCACACCGCGAAAAGGATCAGCACCAGGACGCCCTGCACCCGGTCACCTCCCCTCGGCGATCAGCTCGCGGAGCGCGGGCCGCAGCTCCGGCGCGCGCCCGAGGTACGCGTCGAGCTGCCGCCCCGCGAGCCACCGGCCCGCCGCCGCCCGCGCCCATGCCTCCAGGCCGGGTTCCCGCACGTTCCGCCCCCGCAGCCGCAGCACGACCTCCACCAGCTCGTTCCGCTGCCCGATCTCCGCGCCCCGCAGCGGCGCGCGTCCCGCCCGCGCCCGCGCCGGCAGCGCGTCCGTCCAGCATCGCGCGAGCCGCGCCCGCA
>NZ_JBHTJA010000189.1:0-6497 GCF_042675525.1 Actinomadura sediminis | reverse complement strand
CCCCGGCGGGCCCGGCGCGTCCGGGGCGTCAGGCCCCGGGCCGGGCCCGGCGCGTCCGCGCGCCCCGCGGGCCGGGCTCGGGGTGACGCGGCCTCACAGCCGTCCCGGCGGGGTTGTGCGGAGGATGTTGCAGCGCGTGCACGCGGCGCGCCGTCCCGTGTAATCCGCCGTCCCTACCGTCCTTCGGGTGTCCACGAGACGTCTGGAGGAACCGAGCATGACGGCGCTGACCGACGAGTCCGCCGCGCGGCCGGAGGCCGTGCCGCGGGGCGGCCGGTGGATCGATCACTGGGACCCGGAGGACGGGGAGTTCTGGGACCGCACGGGACGGCGGGTCGCCGCCCGCAACCTGATCTTCTCGATCTGCACGGAGCACCTCGGTTTCTGCGTCTGGCTGCTGTGGAGCATCGCCGTCCTGCACCTGGCGGACAACGGCACGGCGCTGTCGGTGGGGCAGACCCTCTGGCTGACGACGGTGCCCAACCTGGTGGGGGCGCTGCTGCGGATTCCCTATACGTTCGGCCCGGCGAGGTTCGGCGGGCGCAACTGGACCGTCGTCAGCGGTCTGCTGCTGCTGATCCCGTGCGGGCTGTTCGTGTTCGCGATCGCCAATCCCGGGCTGCCGTTCTGGGTGCTGCTGCTGATCGCCGCGACCACCGGGCTCGGCGGGGGGAACTTCGCGTCCTCGATGGCCAACATCGCGCACTTCTACCCGGCGTCGAAGCAGGGGCTGCCGCTGGGGCTCAACGCGGCGGGCGGCAACGTGGGGGTGAGCGTCACGCAGCTGACGATGCCGCCGCTGATCGCCGCTTTCGGGCTGATCGCGGTCGGCTGGGTGTGGATGCCGCTGATCCTGGCGGCGGCCGCGGGCGCCTACTTCTTCATGAACAACCTGACGCGGGCGAGCCGGTCCTACACGATGGCGGAGATGGGGCGGATCGCCGCCCGGCCGCACACGATCGTCATGGCGGTGCTGTACATCGCCACGTTCGGGTCCTTCATCGGGTACTCGTTCTCCTTCGGGGTGCTGATCGGCAACCAGTTCCCCGAGGTGGACGCGTCCCACTACATCTGGATCGGCGCCCTGGTCGGATCGGCGGCGCGGCCCGTCGGCGGCTGGCTGGCCGACAGGTTCGGCGGCACGGCGGTCACGTTCTGGAACTTCCTCGGGATGGGGCTGGGGATCGTCGCGGTCTGGGGCGGCGTGAGCACGGGGGCGTGGGCGCTCTTCCTGGGCGCCTTCCTGTGGGTGTTCGCCTCCACGGGGGTCGGGAACGGTTCGACCTACAAGATGATCCCGGCGATCTTCCGGACGCGTGCGGAGGCGCGCGCCGCCGCGGCCGGCCGGGCGGCGCGGGAGCGCGCGATCGAGCTGGCGCGGCGGGAGGCCGCGGCGGCCATCGGGCTGATCTCCGCCGTGGGCGCGCTCGGCGGCGCGCTCATCCAGCAGACCTTCCGGATCTCGGTGGAGCGGACCGGCGGCATCGCTCCCGCGCTGATCGTGCTGGCGGCGTTCTACGGCCTGTGCCTGGGGCTGACCTGGGCGGTGTACATGCGCCGGGTGCGGCTCGGGGACCGGCGCATGAGCCTGGCGGAGGCCGGGGTGTGACCGGATCCGGGCCGCACGCGGCCCGCTGAGAGCCCGCCGGGGGCCGCTGCCAGGGGTGGGGGCGGCCCCCGGCGCCCGTGCGGGCGCCGCGGGTAGGGCCGGGTGTTCGCGGGTAGGGCAGGGGTTCGCGGGTAGGGCGGGGGTGACGGCATGCGACGCGACGGGGGAAGGGAACCGGCCATGGCGGTCTGCGAGGTCTGCGGCAATGACTACGCGATGTCGTTCGAGGTGCACGCGCAGGGGGAGGTGCACACGTTCGACTCGTTCGAGTGCGCGGTGAGCCGGATGGCGCCGGTCTGCGAGAACTGCGAGTGCCGCATCATGGGGCACGGCGTCGACGTGGACGGGCACTGGTACTGCTGCGCCCACTGCGCGCGCGTCGCCGATCCGGAGCGCGGCAGGCAGATCAAGGACGCCGTTCCGGCCTGACGCCGGCCCGGCGGTCAGCGGCGGCCGAGGGCGGGGGTGCCGAACGGCTGCTCGGCGCCGTCCTCGAGGTAGACGGCGCGGCCCTCGGCCATGGCGCGCAGCGCCGGTTCCATCCGGCGGGCGACGTGCGGCGGGGCCAGTTCGGGGATCTTCTCCGGCGCGACCAGGACGTGGTCGGACAGTTCGTCGGGCGGCAGCCGGATCGCGTCCGCCTCGGCGCCGGTGATGGAGCCGCCGAAGACGAAGACGTTGACCGAGTCGACGCCGTCCGAGCGCGGGGAGCCCCAGTCGACGCAGGCCAGGCCGTCCAGGCGCGGGACGAGTCCGAGTTCCTCCTCGCATTCGCGCAGGCACGCCGACAGGGGGGACTCGTCCGCCTCGATGACGCCGCCGGGGAGGAACCAGCCCTCGCTGTAGGTCGGCTTGACCAGCAGGACCCGCCCGAGGTCGTCCAGGAGCAGGGCGGCCGCGGCGCCGCGGGAGCGCGGCAGTGAGGCGTAGTAGGCAAGGTCGGGCATGTACCCGAGATTAGGCGCGATCTTGGTGGGGCGGCGGGACGGGGTCGGCGGCGGGGGCCGCATCGTTCCGGGGCGCCGCGAGGCGACCGCCAATCCGTTCGGGAATCGGGTGAAAGGCGACGAAACGGCCATGACAGCGTTCGACAACGCTTGACACGCGATCGTCAGACCCTGAGATTCTCATCCCACGGCCCGCGGTGGACGACCGCCGTGCGCGCCGCGTGAACGCCTTTTAACACGGCGGTCATCCGCGGGAATCGGCCGCGAAACGGCCCCCGGGCAGGCTCGCGGGCATGATCGGGACTCCCACGCACTGCCCGTACTGCGCCCTGCAGTGCGGCATGACCCTGCGCCTCGCGGCCCCCGGATCGCCGCCCGGGTCTCCTCCCGTCGAGGTGACGCCGCGCGACGACGTCCCCGCCAACCAGGGCGGGCTGTGCCGGAAGGGCTGGACGTCGGCGGAGCTGCTCACCGTCCCGGACCGGCTCACGGCGCCGCTGAAGCGCGAGAGCCGGGACGCGCCGCTCCAGCCGTGCACGTGGGACGAGGCGCTCGGCCGCGTCGCGGCGGAACTGCGGGCGCTGCGGGCCGCGCACGGGCCGGACGCCGTCGCGGTGTTCGGCGGCGGGGCCCTGACGAACGAGAAGGCGTACACGCTCGGGAAGTTCGCCCGGGTCGCGCTCGGCACATCGCAGATCGACTACAACGGGCGGTTCTGCATGTCGTCGGCCGCCGCGGCGGCCGGGCGGGCGTTCGGGATGGACCGCGGCCTGCCCGGCCCGGTCACCGACCTCGCCGAATCCGGCGCGGTGCTGCTGGCCGGCGGGAACGTCGCCGAGACCATGCCGCCGTTCATGCGGCACCTCACCGCGATGCGGGACCGCGGCGGCGCCCTCATCGTGGTCGACCCGCGCCGCAGCGCCACCGCCCGGCAGGCCGACCTCCACCTCCAGCCGCTCCCGGGCACCGACCTCGCGCTCGCCAACGGGCTGCTGCACCTGGTCCTCGCCGAGAACCTCGCCGACCACGCCTACATCGCGGCCCGCACCACCGGCTTCGACGCCGCCCGCACCGCCGTCAACTCCTACTGGCCGGACCGCGTCGAGCGGATCACCGGCGTGCCCGTCCCGGCGATGCGCGAGGCCGTCCGGCTCCTCGCGGCCGCCGACCGCGCGCACGTCCTCACCGGGCGGGGCGCCGAGCAGCACGCCCACGGCACCGACACCGTCACCGCGTTCATCAACCTCGCGCTGGCGCTCGGACTGCCGGGCCGCGCCGGATCGGGGTACGGCTGCCTGACCGGGCAGGGCAACGGGCAGGGCGGCCGCGAGCACGGGCAGAAGGCCGACCAGCTGCCCGGCTACCGGCGGATCGACGACCCCGCCGCGCGGGCCCACGTCGCGCGGGTGTGGGGCGTCGACCCCGACGCCCTGCCCGGGCCCGGACGGTCCGCGCACGAACTGCTGTCGGCGCTCGGCGGCCCCGCCGGCCCGCGCGCGCTGCTGCTGTTCGGCTCGAACCCGGTGGTGTCGGCCCCCGACGCCGCCGCCGTCGAGGAGCGCCTCGCCGCGCTCGACCTGCTGGTCGTCGCCGACTTCGTCCCCTCGGAGACGGCCGCGCGCGCCGACGTGGTGCTGCCGGCGGCGCAGTGGGCCGAGGAGTCCGGCACGATGACCAACCTCGAGGGCCGGGTGCTGCGCCGCAGGCGGGCCCTCGGCCCGCCCGAGGGCGTCCGCACCGACCTGGCCGTCCTCGCGGACCTCGCACGGCGGCTGGACGCGCCGGGGGACTGGCCGGACGACCCGGCGGAGGTGTTCGCCGAACTGCGCCGCGCGAGCGCGGGCGGCCCCGCCGACTACTCCGGCATGGACTACGGGCGGATCGAGCGCGAGGGCGGCGTGTTCTGGCCGTGCCCGGCTCCGGACCACCCCGGCACCCCCCGCCCGTTCCTGGACAGGTTCCCGACGCCCGACGGGCGCGCCCGGTTCGTCCCGGTCGGGCACCGCGGCCCCGAGGAGGAGGTCGACGCCGACTACCCCGTGTACCTGACGACCGGGCGGGTCCTGGCCCAGTACCAGTCGGGCGCGCAGACCCGGCGCGTCCCGGCGCTGGCCGAGGCGGAACCGGGCCCGTTCGTCGAGCTGCACCCCGACCTGGCCGGACGGCTGGAGCTCGAGGACGGCGACGCGGTGCGCGTCCGCAGCCGCCGCGGCGCGGCCGTCGCGACCGCGCGGCTCACCGACGCGATCCGCCCGGACACGGTCTTCATGCCGTTCCACTGGGCGGGGGAGGGACGCGCGAACCTGCTCACCAACCCGGCCCTCGACCCGGTGTCCCGGATGCCCGAGTTCAAGGTGTGCGCGGTGCGGCTGGAGCCCGCCGCCCGCCCGGCCGCCGTGAGCGTCTTTTAACACGCCGGTGACAGAAGGGACCCAATCGCGAAACCGCCCCTGCCGAGGATCGAAGTGATCACGAGTCGGGAAGTGATCGAGAGCCAGGAGGTTGCCGCACGATGAGCACGACCGAAGCGACCCTCGCACCCGAGGCCCGCGCTCCCCAGTCCGTCCGCCCGGAACAGAACGGATCGGCCCGCAACGGACCGGCCCACCACGAGACCGCCGAGCACGCACCCGCCCGGCAGGGGGTCGCGCAGGACGGATCCGCGCGGCGCTGGTCCGACGTGTGCGCCTACGCCGACCTCATCCCGGAGCGGGGTGTCTGCGCGATGATCGGCGGGACGCAGGTGGCGGTGTTCCGCACCTTCGACGGCGACCTGTACGCACTGTCCAACCTGGACCCGTTCAGCGGCGCCCACGTGCTGTCGCGCGGCATCCTGGGGACCCGCGACGGAGTCCCCACCGTGGCCTCGCCGATGTACAAGCAGGTGTTCGACCTGCGTACCGGCGTCTGCCTGGACGATCCGCGGGTGGCGCTGCCCGCGTACGGCGTCCGGCGCGCCGGCGGCCGGGTGGAGGTGGCGGTCCCCGATGAGCACCGCCGGTGACGCGCTGGCCGGGTTCGCCGTCGGGGTGACCGCGGCCCGCCGCCAGGAGGAGCTCGCGACGCTGCTGGAGCGGCGCGGGGCGCGGGTGGTGCTCGCCCCGGCGATCCGGCTGGTCCCGCTCGCCGACGACGCGGGACTGCTGGAGGCGACCCGCGCGTGCCTGGCCGCGCCGCTCGACCACGTCGTCGTCACGACCGGGATCGGGTTCCGCGCGTGGCTGGAGACCGCCGACGGGTGGGGGATGCGCGACGAGCTCGTCGCCCGGCTCGGGGACGCCGCCCTCGTGACGCGCGGGCCGAAGGCGCGCGGCGCCGTCCGGTCGGCGGGGCTGCGGGAACGGTGGTCGCCGGAGTCGGAGGGGACGGCCGAGGTCCTGCGGCACCTGCTGGCGGAGGACCTGACCGGGGCGCGCGTCGCCGTGCAGCTGTACGGGGAGCCGCAGCCGGAGCTGACCGGGGCGCTGCGCGCCGCCGGCGCCGAGGTCGTCGAGGTCCCGGTGTACCGGTGGGCGCCCGCCGACGACCCGACGCCGCTGCACCGGCTCGTCGGGCAGGCCGTCGCCGGGACGGTCGACGCGATCACGTTCACCAGCGCCCCCGCGGTCGCCGCGACGCTCGCCGCGGCCGCCGCGGACGGGCTCGCCGACCCGCTGCTGGCGGCCATGCGCGGTCCGCTGGTCGCGGCGTGCGTCGGCCCGGTCACGGCGGCGGAGCTGACCGCCCGCGGGGTCCCCACCGTGCAGCCCGAACGCGCCCGGCTCGGCGCGCTGGTGCGGACCCTGGCGGCCGACCTGCCCCGCCGGCGGGCGCGCCGGCTGCGGGTCCGCGGGCTGGCGCTGGAGCTGCGCGGCCACGCGGTCGTCCTGGACGGGCAGCTGCGCCCGATCGCGCCCGCGCCGATGGCGATCCTGCGGGCGCTCGCGCGGCGCCCGGGGCAC
>NZ_JBHTJA010000188.1:0-6649 GCF_042675525.1 Actinomadura sediminis | reverse complement strand
GGCACCGGCGGGGAGGCGGGCGCCGGCGTCCCCGCCGGTGCCGCCGTCCCCGCCGGTGTTCTCGCCGGTGTTCTTGTCGAGGTCGACGACCTCGCCCTGGACGACGGGGCCGCGGGGCGTCCCGGCGTCGCGGCCGGGCGCGCCGAAGGGCCCGAAGCCGCCGGGACCGGCCTGCCCGAAGGGGCCCGCCCCGGGCCCGCCGGGCGGGAACATGGCGGCCGAGCGGGATTGCGCGGCCCGCATCCGGCGGGCCGCCCACCGCGACAGCAGGCTCCTGGTCAGGGGGCGGGTGAACGGCAGCACGAACGCGAATCCGATGACGTCGGTGATGAATCCGGGGGTCAGCAGCAGCGTCCCGCCGATCAGGACGAGCGCGGCGTCGGCGAGCTCGCGGTCGGGGAGCGCGCCGCGGCCGAAGGTCTCCTGCAGGGCCCGCCAGGCGCGGCGGCCCTCGCGGCGGACGATCCAGGCGCCCAGCACGCTCTCGGCGACCAGCAGCGCGACCGTCGGCCAGGCGCCGATCAGCCCGCCGACCTGGATGATCACGTAGATCTCCAGGACGGGCAACACCAGGAACGCCAGGACCAGTGCGAGCGGCAGCATGGCTCCATCTTCGGGTCGGAAATGCCTCTAAGGGGTCAACGCCGCGACGCCCCCGAACGTTTCCCCGGCGCGGCCCCGTTCACCGGTGGCGAGGACAGTGTCCGGCGGTGGTCACGGTGTCCGGCGTGGTGGTCACGGCCGGCGGGGGCCGCGGAACTTGTCGACCCGGTCGGTCATCCCCCACTGGGTGATCCGCATCGCGGCCTCGGCCATCACGTCGCGGCTCATCTTGCTGGTGCCGTGGACGCGTTCGACGAAGGTGATGGGGACCTCCACCACCCGCAGTCCCTCGCGGAGGGCGCGCAGCGCCAGGTCGATCTGGAAGCAGTAGCCGCGCGAGTCGACGTCCTCCAGCCCGATCTTCTCCAGGGTGGCGGCGCGGAACGCCCGGTATCCGCCGGTGGCGTCGTGCAGGGGGATGCCGAGCATGATCCGCGCGTAGGTGTTGGCGCCGCGCGACAGCGCCTCGCGCCGCTTGGGCCAGTTCTCGACGCGGCCGCCGGGCACCCAGCGGGCGCCGATGACCAGGTCGGCGTCCTCGAGGGCGGCCAGCAGGCGCGGCAGTTCCTCGGGCTGGTGGGAGCCGTCGGCGTCCATCTCGACCATGACGTCGTAGCCGTGGTCGGCGGCCCACCGGAACCCGGCGATGTAGGCGGGCCCGAGTCCGTCCTTGCCCTGCCGGTGCAGGACGGCGATCTGCGGGTCCTCGGCCGCCATGGCGTCGGCGACCTCGCCGGTGCCGTCGGGGCTGGCGTCGTCGACGACCAGGACGTCCACCGACGGGACGGCTTCGCGGACCCGGCCGGTGATGCGCTCGATGTTGTCCCGCTCGTTGTAGGTCGGGATGATCACGAGCACGCGCCCGAGCCCGGCCGGCATCTCCATCGGCGTCATTTCTCCTCGTCGTTGCTGTCCACGGCGTTCGTGTCGACCGCGTTCGTGTCCGCCGCCGCCCCGCCGGTCCCGTGCGCGGCCCGCGCCGTCCGTGACCGCGCCGTCCGTGCTGTCCGTGTCATGGTCCATGCGGCGGCGCAGGCGGCCAGGGCGCCCAGCGCCGCCATGGCCCATTCCGGCGCGGCGCCCATCCGGTCGGACGGCGTGGTGGACGTGCGCGCCGGGACGGTGGCGACCTGCAGGTCCCGGACGAACTCGGCGGACCGGTCGATCATCCGGCCGTCCGGTGCGACGATCGCGCTGATCCCGCTCGTCGCGGCAACCAAGATCGTACGGCCATGTTCGACCGCGCGCAGCCGGGACATGGCGATCTGCTGCGGCGGCAGGCTGGTGTGCCCGTAGGTGGCGTTGTTGGTCTGGACGACCAGCAGCCGCCCGGCGGCGACGTCGCGGACCTCCTGGTCGTAGGCGACCTCGAAGCAGATGACGTCGCCGATGGTGACGGGCCCGAGCCGCATGACGCCCGAGCGGGTGCCGTGGACGAAGTCGCGGGGGATCTGGTCGAGCCGGTCGATGAACCGCGTCAGGACGTCGCGGAACGGGACGTACTCGCCGAACGGGACGGGATGCCGTTTGACGTAGTGGTCGCCGGGGCCGGTCCGCGGGTCCCACACGATGCCGCGGTTCTCGACCTTCTTCCCGTCGGGGGTGGCGGTGAGCGCGCCGACGAGGACGGGGACGCCGACGGCCCGGACGGCGCCGTCGATGGCGGCGCGGGCGTCGGGTTCGCGGTAGGGGTCGAGGTCGCTGGAGTTCTCCGGCCAGATGACCAGTTCGGGGCGGGCGACTTCCCCGGCGCGGACGCGGCGGGCCAGTTCGTGGGTGGCCTCGACGTGGTTGTCCAGGACGGCGCGGCGCTGGCCCTGGAAGTCCAGGCCGAGGCGGGGGACGTTGCCCTGGACGACGGCGACGGTGACGGGTTCGCCGCCGGTGGGCGTGGGGATGAGCGCGCCGCCGCCGATGATCGCGGCGATCAGCGCGAGGGGAACGGCGACGGACGCGGCGGTGGCTGCGGCGGGCGCGGCCGGTATGCGCAGCGCACGCCTGCTCGGCGGCGCGCCGTCCCCGCCGGGGGACGCGCCGGTGCCCTCGCCACTGGCCTGGGCGCCGGTCTGGGTGCCGGTCTGGGGGGTGCGGGCGCGCAGGGCGGCGACGGCGGCGTAGGCGAGGAGCCCTCCGGCCAGCGCGGTCAGGAAGGTCACCAGCGGCGCGCCGCCGATGGCGGCGTAGGGGGTGAGGGGGGTGGAGGTCTGGCTGAACGCGAGCCGCGCCCAGGGGAATCCGCCGAAGGGGACGCGGCCGCGGGCGGCTTCCTGCGCCACCCACAGTCCCGCGGCCCACACCGGCCAGCCGGGGAGGCGGGCGGCGAGCGCGATCCCGGCGCCCATGGGCGCGAGGTAAGCGGCCTCGACGAGGCTGAGCAGGATCCACGCGTCCGGGCCGATCTTGACGATGCCGGTGAGGACGGGGAGGAAGAACGCGACGCCGCCGAGGAAGCCGAGCCAGGCGCCGGTGCGGGCGGTGCCGCGGACGGTGGCGGGGGCGCGCCGCAGCCCGGGGACGCCGCCGTGCAGGGCGAGGGTGAGGACGGCGACGCCGGCGGGCGCGAGCGGGACCAGGTCGTGCGGGGGGAACGCGAGCCACATGAGCAGCCCGCCGGTGACGGCGAGCAGGGTGCGGGGCCATCCGGCGGCGCCGCCGCGCCGGAACCAGGCGGCGAGGCGCCGGTGCCGACGGGGCCGGGCGTCCGGCCCGGTTCCGGTGGCGTCCCCGCCCGCGGTGCCGCCCGCGCGGCCGGCGCTGTCCGGTGCGCTGTCCGGTGCGGTGTCCGGCTGCCGGTCCGGAAGGATGTCCTGGGCCAACTCCATGCCCCGTTCGCTCGGTGTCTCGGGGTGCCCCCGACTCTCCCTGCTCGGAACGCTACCGGGCCGGGCGGGCGAGGGCGACCACGGCCGGGCGCGGGCGCGCGGGCGTGCGCGGGCGTGCGCGGGCGTGCGCGGGCAGGGGTGCGCGGGCAGGGGTGCGCGGGCAGGGGTGCGTGGTCAAGGTGCGTGGCCCGGGGCGAGGGCGGGTCGGGGGCGGGTCGGGGGCGGGTGGGGACACGGAAGAGGGCCCGTGACATCCGTCGGGCCGGAGTCGTCCCACAGGCGGTGAGAGCGAGGCTCCGTTTTCTACTGGATGTCCGGGCCCTTCCCGGGTCCAACCCCCTGGCCGATCGGGCGGCTCCGTCCGGACGCGGCGTCGGATCACCGCACTGGCTCGGGCGGGCGGGCGTGGTGCCCGGCCCCGCCGCGGCACGGTGCCCGGCAGCGTCGCGGGCGGCCGATCGGTGAGTCCCGTGCTGGACTGGAGCCGAATTTACCGGCTCTCACGGGCTTGTCAACCGCCGCATGTTCTGCGGCTACTCCCCGTTCATCCAGGTCAGCGCCATGATCGGTGGGCGGGGTGACATCCGCGCCGGTCAGGGCGCGGCGGTGCGGTCCGGCCGGTTCCGGTTTTGCGGGCGCGGCGGCCTGCCCGGCCGTGCCGCCGAGGGTGCCGTCGCGGGGCCGGCCCGGGTGCGCCGGGGCGGGTCAGCCGGGTGGTCCGGGGACGACGACGGTGCCGGTGGCGGTGGCGGCGACGACGGGTTCGGCGAGCACCTCGGCGGCCGATTCCCCCTTGTCGGGGCGTCCGCGGCACACGACGCGGGCTTCGAAGCGCAGGGTGCGGCTGCGGGTGCCGACGCGGGCGACGCGGGCGACGGTCTCCACGACGTCCCCGGCGCGGACGGGGGCGCGGAACTGCACGTCGGAGTAGGACGCGAACAGGCCCTCGTCGCCGTCGGTGCGGATGCACGCCTCGGTGGCGGCGTCGCCGAACAGGGCGAGCAGGTAGGCGCCGTCGACGAGGTCGCCGGCGTAGTGGGCGTGGGAGTAGGGGATGTAGCGGCGGTGCACAACGGTCAGGCCCAGGCGGGGGTCGGCGGGTTCGCCGGTGCCGGGTTCGCCGGTGCCGGGTTCGCCGGTGCCGGGTTGGGTCATGACGGGTCCTTTCGGCGGGCGTCCTCGGGCAGGAGGGCGTGGACGAGGAAGGCGGCGACCTCGGCGGGGGTGGTGCCGCGGCCGAAGACGCGGTCGACGCCGAGGTCGGCGGCGGTGACGGTGTCGAAGCGGGGGCCGCCGACGATGAGCAGGGGGCGTCCCATGCCGGGGCCGACGGCGGTGGGGTATTCGGCGTGGAACGCGGCGGCCATCTGCTTGGTGTTGTGCAGGTGGGCGTTGCGCTGGGTGACGACCTGGGAGACCAGGACGGCGTCGGCGTCGACGGCCTTGGCGCGTTCGACGAGTTCGTCGACGGTGACCTGGGCGCCCATGTTCACGACCTGGATCTCGCGGTAGTACTCCAGGCCTTTTTCGCCGGCGAAGCCTTTGACGTTGAGGATGGCGTCGATGCCGACGGTGTGGGCGTCGGTGCCGATGCAGGCGCCGACGACGACGAGCCGGCGGCCCAGTGCGCTGCGGATCGCGAGGTTGACCTCCTGGGCGTTCAGCAGCGGGTATTCGCGTTCGGGCGGCGCGGGGATGGAGGCGTAGTCGATGAGGTGGCGGGTCTTGCCGTAGACGATGAAGAAGGTGAAGTCGGGGCCCATCGGCTTGGCGTGGACGACGCTGGCGGGGTCCAGGCCCATCTTCCCGGCGAGCTGGAGGGCGGCGGCGTCGGCGCGGGGCCCGGCGGGGACGGGCAGGGTGAACGACATCTGCACCATGGCGTCGCCGGTGGTGTCGCCGTAGGGGCGGATGACCTGGCGGGTGTCGGCGGGGTCGGCGGGGGCCCGGGTCCCGGCCGCGGTTCCGGGGCTGTCGGCGGTCATGCGGGCACCTCCTGCTCGGCCGCGGCGCGGGCGCCGTGCGGGTTCTCGGTGTCGAGGATCTCGATGGCGGGGTTGACGTATCCGTCGGCGCGTTCGACGACGCCGTCCAGGCCCTTGCCGCCGTCGGGCGGGCGGCGGGTGACGCCGAAGGTGCCCTCGGCGATGGCGGTGAGCAGCCCGTCGTCGCCGATGCGCTCGAGCAGTTCGAGGGATTCGGCGAGGACCCGCCGGGCGCGGCGGGCGATGAGGCCGTCGGGGCGGGGCGCGAAGTCCTCGGCGAGGCCGCCGCAGGCGTCGCGGACGTAGCGGACGTTCTCCAGGGCCAGGTCGCGGTCCGACAGCCAGGGGGTGTGGATGCCCTCGGTCATCATCCCGATGAGGATGATCGACTGCCCGGTCATGACGCCGGCGAGGTTGAAGAAGGCGTCCAGCAGGTATCCGGCGAAGATGTTGCCGGTCATGTGCTTGGTGGGCGGCATGTACTTCAGCGGCGCGTCGGGGAACAGTTCCCGGACGAGCTGGGCGTGGGCGAGCTCGAGCCGGAACGACTCGGGGATCTTCGGGTCGATCTCGAAGGCGTGGCCGAGGCCGAGCTGGGCGTCGGTGAGGCCGGCCTCGTGCCCGAACCGTTCGTTGAGCAGCTGGCTGACGACGACGGTGTGGGCGGCGTCGACGGCGTCGGCGGTGGTGAGGTAGTTGTCCTCGCCGGTGTTGACGACGATCCCGGCGCGGGCGTGGATCTGCCGGGAGAACCGCTGGTCGATGAAGGTGCGGCGGGGGTTGATGTCGCGGAAGATGATCCCGTACATGCAGTCGTTGAGCATCATGTCCAGGCGTTCGAGCCCGGCGAGGGTGGCGATCTCGGGCATGCACAGCCCGGACGCGTAGTTGGTGAGCCGCACGTAGCGGCCGAGCTCGCGGGAGACGTCGTCCAGGGCGGCGCGCATCAGCCGGAAGTTCTCCTGGGTGGCGTAGGTGCCGGCGTACCCCTCGCGGGTGGCGCCTTCGGGGACGAAGTCCAGCAGCGACTGCCCGGTGGAGCGGATGACGGCAACGACGTCGGCGCCCTCGCGGGCGGCGGCCTGCGCCTGCGGGATGTCCTCGTGGATGTCGCCGGTCGCGACGATGAGGTACACCAGCGGGCGGGGGCGCCCGGCGGGGTCGGCGGGGCGGTCGGGCGGCGGCAGCTCGGCGAGCAGCCGGTCGCGTTCGGCGCGGCGCCGGTCGATGCGGGCGACG
>NZ_JBHTJA010000187.1:0-7185 GCF_042675525.1 Actinomadura sediminis | reverse complement strand
CCGTCGCCGTGGCGCTGGTGGCGGGCGCGGGCGGCGCGTGGGCGGCGATGCGCTCGGGCGGCGACGGCGGCGAGCGGACGGCCGCGGCGGACGACCGGGCCGCCGCCCAGGACGGCACGGCCGGGCTCGTGGAACCCACGACGGAATCGGCGGACGGCAAGTCGGCGAAGCCGTCCCCGTCGAAGAGCGGGAGCGCGACGCCGAAGCAGAGCACGAAGACGCAGAAGCCGGGCGGCGGAGGCGGCGCGCAGCCGACCACGGGCCGGACCCCGGGAACCGGCGGCGGCACGAGCGGCGGCGGAGGCGGCGGTTCCGCCCCCGCACCGGAACCTGCCAACAAGTACACGCCGCAGCAGGCGTGCGGCGGCGGCTACTCCGTCCTCCGCTCGATGTCGGTGCCGGGCGGGCGCGCCTACCTGCTCTACAGCAACGCGACGCAGAAGAACTGCGCGGTGACGATGAAGACGCGGAACGTGGGGACGAAGTCGTCCGTCTCGACGTTCGTCCAGGCGCAGGGCAAGGGGCAGGTCTCCGACGGCGGCTCGTTCGCGTGGTACGCGGGCCCGGTGTACGTGCACGCGCCGGGCGTGTGCGTCCGTTACGGGGGGAACGGCAGCGCCTCGTCCTACGGCAACTGCGGCTGACCACCGTATGCGGCTGACCACCGTACTGGGCCGGGCATGAGAAAAGGCCGCCTCCAGGGCGGCCTTTGCCGTCTGCCACGGGAACCGCACGATGCGGACGGGTCGACGTTCGAGGCTCCTCAGCCGACCCGCCTGCGTTTCGACGAACCGCATGGGGGTGATCCCGGGAGCGGGATCATGCGGGGTTGGGTTGCGGTCTCGAGAGGTTCCGGTAGCGGGTTCCAGTCCGGGACGGACTAGTTGCGGGACGCGATCAGGTGATCGAAGTCGCCGTCCTTCGCGCCCAGGATGAGAGCCTCGATCTCGGGGCGCGTGTAGATGAGGGCCGGGCCCTCGGGGTGGCGGGAGTTGCGCATCGCGACGCGGTCGCCGGGAAGTTCGGCGATCTCGACGCAGTTCCCCTGGGAATTGCTTCGCCGGGACTTCAGCCAGCGCGCCCCCTCGAGCGCGGTCGCGGGCATCCCGTTGTCGTAGTCGTTCTGACCGGCCTGATACTGGCCGTAATCGGTCTGGAGCATCATGTCTCTCTGAGAAGATCACCAAGAAGCTCGACGGTGCGTTCCGGGGTCGCACTGTCGACGCACAGGCGTTCCATCGCCTGCAGATAGGTGTCGACGTCGTCGCGCTTGTCCAGGTACATCGCGCCGGTGAGGTTCTCGACGTAAACCACGTCCGGCAGATCCTGCTCGGGAAATCGCAGGATCGAGAAGGCCCCTCCCTCGGCGGCGTGGCCACCGAACCTGAACGGCATGGTCTGGATGGTGACGTTGGGCAGCTTCGACATCTCGATGAGATGCTCGAACTGGCCCCGCATCACCTCCGGGCCGCCGATGGGACGCCGCAGCGCCCCCTCGTCCAGGACGGCCCACAGGCGCGGCGCGTCCGGGCCCGTGAGGCGCTCCTGGCGCTGCAGGCGCAGTTCCACGCGCTGGTCGATCTCTTGTTCCGAGGCACCGGCGTTCCCCAGGCGGATCACCGCACGCGCATACCCCTCCGACTGCAGCAGTCCCGGGACGAACTGCAGTTCATACGTGCGGATCAGCGCCGCCGACTCCTCCAGACCCACGTAGGTCTGGAACCAGCCGGGCAGGACGTCGTTGTACCGGTGCCACCAACCGGGGGTGTTGGCCTCCCGCGCCAGCTGCAGCAGGGCGTCGCGTTCGGACTTCGCCGTGACGCCGTACAGCGAGAGCAGGTCGTCCACGTCTCGTTCTTTGAAGCTGACCCGCCCGAGCTCGAGGCGGCTGATCTTCGACTCCGACGCGCGGATGACGTAGCCGGCGTCCTGCCGGGTGACGCCCTTCGCCTCCCGCAGGCGACGAAGCTGCGACCCGAGCAGGATCCGACGCACGGTCGACCCGCTTCCCGGCGTCTCTGAAGTCACGCCCAACCTCCCGGCTTCACTGGCGGACAGCGAACCTAGTGTGCCACTGACCTCCGTGTCCTGCGGTTACCTCCGATCGACCGTGCCCCTCCACGTCGTCGCACTCCCCCCACGACCCGGATGCACGTGCATTGGGCCTTGCATTCGCACGCTACGATGCGCAGGATAACGCACGAGACTTCCGAGCCACGGCTGCACAACGAGAACACTCTGCGGGGTCCCGGGAATGACGTCACGCCACGCGCACGACGACACACGGTGGGAGCTCGGCCCCGTCGTGGGGCCGGCCGACCCACAGGACCATGCCGTGCATTCGACACCCGTACCGGAGTCGTCCGACCTGCCCCCTCGCCTCGACCGGGGCCTGGCCGCGCTGACCGAGATGACCGGGCCGACGGTCTCCTTCACCGTCGCGCCCGACCCCGAGTCCGTCACCGAGGCACGGCACTTCACGCTGGCGCGCCTCGACGAGTGGGGCCTGGCGGACCTCGCCGACGACGTCGGGCTGGTCGTCTCCGAGCTCGTCACCAACGCCCTGCGGCACAGCGGCGGCACCTGGACGGACGGGCGCCGCACGGGCGACGCCGTCCACCGCGAGGACGCGTTCGACCCCGACTCCTACACGCAGGGACGGTTCGGGGAGCCGAAGTACGGGGACGTGCGGTTCGCCGAGGGCCGGCACGGGGCGGGCGCCGCCGGGACGGGCACCGCCGGGACGGGCGCCGCCGGGGCGAACGCCTTCGGGACGGGCGCGTTCAGCGACCCCGCGGACCCGCTGGGCTCCGCGCCGCCCGCGATCCGCCTGCGGCTGGTCCACGAGGGTCCCTGGCTGCTGTGCGGGATCCTGGACGCCAGCCGCTCCGCGCCGCGCCGCAAGGAGCCCGACTACATCG
Source organism: Actinomadura sediminis (assembly GCF_042675525.1). Classification (NCBI taxonomy): domain Bacteria; kingdom Bacillati; phylum Actinomycetota; class Actinomycetes; order Streptosporangiales; family Thermomonosporaceae; genus Actinomadura; species Actinomadura sediminis. The sequence goes on along the minus strand of NZ_JBHTJA010000187.1, from coordinate 4,264 downwards.
CCGAGACGGGCCGGGGCCTGCACCTCGTCGAGTCGTTCAGTGTCCGCTGGGGGTGGCGCACCCTCGCGCAGGGCAAGGTGGTCTGGGCGCTGTTCCGCTCGGAGCCGCACCGGACATAGCAACAAACCAGACGATCCGGGTATGAGAGGCTCCGAGGGGAATGCCCGGTAACAACTGGTCTGGACGACCGCAGGGAGGAGCACCGGTGGAGTTCGCCGTCGAGCATCGCGTGGAGAAGGGCCTCACCGTCGTCGAGATCAGCGGCGAGATCGACGTCTTCACCAGCCCCCGGCTGCGGGAGGAACTGCTCGGCGTCATCGAGGGCGGCGGCCTGCACCTGGTGATCGACCTGAGCGAGGTCACCTTCCTCGACTCGACGGGCCTCGGCGTCCTCGTCGGGATCTACCACCGGCTCCGCGCCCGCGACGGCTCGATGTCGTTCACCGGCGTCGGCGACCGCGTCCGCCGCGTCTTCCACGTCACCCAGCTGACGAAGATCTTCGTGCTGCACGCGTCCCTGGAGGACGCCATCGCGGCCCACGAGTCACCGGCGTCCTAGGAGTTGTCCACAGGCTCGTGAGGGGCTCGGCGGGGGTCGTGCAGCCGGTACGGTGGCACAGAGATCAAGCCCGCCGCTGGGCCGTGTTCGGGAAGGGCCCGTCCCGCCGACGCGCGCGGTGCTGTCCGCAAACCGATACGGACGGGAGCGCTCCGTGGCAGAACAGCCGCTGCATGAGCACACGCTCGGCAATGGCCTGCGCGTGGTGGTCTGCGAGGACCATGTCGTACCGCTGGCCGCAGTGAACCTCTGGTACGGCGTGGGGTCGCGGCACGAGCAGGCCGGGCGGACGGGGCTCGCGCACCTGTTCGAGCACCTGATGTTCCAGGGGTCCGCGAACGTCGCCGAGGGCGAGCACGCCGCGCTGCTGGAGAGCGCGGGCGCGTCCTTCAACGCCAGCACGTCGTTCGAGCGCACGAACTACTACGAGACCGTCCCGGTCAGCCACCTGGAGCTCGCGCTCTGGCTCGAGGCCGACCGGATGGGCACGCTGCCCGCCGCCCTCACCCAGGCCAACCTCGACAACCAGCGCGACGTCGTGAAGAACGAGCGCCGCCAGCGGTACGACAACCAGCCCTACGGGACGGCGTTCGAGCGCCTGTGCGCGCTGACGTTCCCCGAGGGCCACCCGTACGCGCACACGCCGATCGGCTCCATGGAAGACCTGGACGCCACCACCCTCGAAGACTGCGCCGACTTCTTCGCCACCTGGTACGCGCCCGGCAACGCCGTCCTGTCCGTCGTCGGCGACGTCGACCCCGAGAAGACGATCGCGGCCGTCGAGCGCTACTTCGGCGGCATCCCGGCGGGCCCGGAGAAGCCGCCCGCACGCGACGGCGCCCTCGGCCCGCTGTCCGGGATCCGGGGGGAGACCCTCGACGAGGAGGTCCCCTCCCCCGCCTACTTCGCGATGTTCCCCCTCCCGACGGACGGCGGCGACGACGTCGAGGCCGCCGAACTGGCCGTGGAGATCCTCGGCGGCGGGTCCGGGTCGCGGCTGTACGACCGGATGGTCCGGCGCGACGAGATCGCCACCGAGGTGTGGGCGGGCGTGACGCGGCTGGCGTCCGGCCCGTCCCTGGCCATCGTCGACGCGATCGGCCCCGACCCGGAGAAGATCGCCGCGGTGCTGGACGAGGAACTCGCCCGGTTCGCCGCCGAGGGCCCCGACGCCGACGAGACCGCCCGCGCCACCGCGCAGGCCGAGCGCGGGTTCCTCGAGCAGACCGAGACGGTCACCGGGCTGGCGAACGCGCTGTCGCAGAACGCCACCCAGTTCGGCGACCCCGCCCGGGTCTTCACCGCCCCCGGCCGCGCCGCCGCCGTCACCGGGGACGCGATCAAGGAGATGGCGGGCCGCTGGCTCGCGCCCGGCGCCCGCACCGCCCTGACCTACGGAGGCACGCAGTCGTGACGCAGACCCCGGGCCTGAAGCTCGCGCCCCGTCCCGTCCCCGGGCCCGTCCCGGCGTGGGCCTTTCCCGCCGCCGCCGCGGGCCGCGTCCCGGCCGGCCCCGGAACGCTCCGCTGCGACCTGCCCGGCCGCCGCCTCGCCGCCGTCCGGCTCGTGCTGCACGCCGGCGCGGGCCGCGAGCCCGGCGGCAGGGACGGGGTCGCGGCGCTCGCCGCCCGCGCCCTCCAGGAAGGCACCGAACCGGGCGGCGGCACCGCGCTGACCGCCGCGTTCGAGCGGCTCGGCGCCAGCCTCTACGCCTTCGCCGACCTCGCCGCCCTGCGCATCGGGCTGGACGTCCCCGCCACCCGGCTCGCCCCGGCGATGGAGCTGCTGTCCTCGGTGGTCCGGCGCCCCGCGCTGGACGACGCCGACGTGCGGCGGCTCGTCCGCGAACGCCTGGAGGACATCGCGCAGGAGGACGCCACCCCGGCGTCGCGCGCGATGCGCGAGCTGCGCGCCGTGATGTTCCCCGCCGAGGCCCGCGCGTCCCGCCCGACCGGCGGCGGCCGCGCCTCCGTCGAGGCCCTCACCGGCGCCGACGTCCGCGCCTTCTACGGGTCGGTCGTCCCCGCCGAGGCCACCGCCGTCGTCGCGGGCGACCTCGCCGGGATCGACGCGGACGCCGCGCTCGCCGCCGCGCTCGAGGGCTGGACCGGCACCGGCGGCCCGCTCCCGGCCGCCGACACGATCCTGCCCGAGTCGGCCCCGCGGATCGTCATCGTGGACCGCCCCGGCTCCGTGCAGACCTACCTCGCCTTCGGGCACGGCGTCCCCGACCGCTCGCACCACGACTGGCCGTCCCTCACGGTCGCCGCGCACGTCCTCGGCGGCGGGCTCACCTCCCGGCTGAACACCGTCCTGCGCGAGGAGAAGGGCTACACCTACGGGATGCGCGCCGGGCTGCTGCGGATGCGGTACTGCGGCCTGTTCGTCGCGCAGGGCGCCGTGCACACCGAGGTCACCGCGGACGCCGTCGCCGACGCCCTCACCGAACTGCGCGGCATCGAGTCCCGCGGCATCGACGCGGACGAGCACGGCGCGTCCGTCCGGGCCCTGGCCGACCGGGCGCCCGCCGAGTACGAGACGCCGTTCGCCATCGCCACCGAGCTCGCCGACGCGTCCGCGAGCGGCCTCGGCGCCGACTACCCCACCCGGTACCTGGAGGCGGTCCGCGCGTCCACCCCGGACGGCGTCGCCCGCGCCTACCGCAAGCACGTCGACCCCGAGGCGCTGACCGTCGTCGCCGTCGGCGACGCCGAGCAGATCCGCGCGCCGCTCGAAAAACTGGGTTACGCCTCTGTCACCGTCACCTCGAAGGAATGACCCATTTCCCCTAGTGTGCCGTTGTCGGCATGAACCGCCGCACGGCGGTTTCCGTCTGACATCTGCGGGGAATCCGCGCCGACGTCACGAGAGAGGAACGGCCGGTGTCCTACGGGCAGCCCCACGGGGGCATGGCGGGCGGGCCATCCGTCGACACGATCCTGTCGGAGCCGAACTGCAAGCCCGGCGGCGTGATCGCGGGCACGGTGCACCTGCGCGGCGGCGGCCGGCCGGTCGACGTCCGGCACGTGACCCTCGCGCTGATGCCGCGCATGCAGAACGGCTACGGCGGCGAGACCGCGGGCCCGGAGGTCTACCGGGGCGCGCTCACCCGCGCGTTCCGGCTGGAGGCCGGGCAGCGGCGCGACCTCGCGTTCTCCATCCCGCTCCCCTACGAGCTGCCGTTCACGACCGTGCTCGGCCGGACGCTGCCCGGCTTCACGATCGGGATGTGCACGGAGGTCGACGCGGTCGGCCAGCCCGACCCGGGCGACGTCGACCCGATCTCGGTCGAGCCCCTCGAATCGCAGCAGTGGGTGCTCGCGGCGATCGCGCGGCTCGGCTTCAAGATCGGCAAGGTGACGTTCGAGTCGTCGCGGCTGCGGGGCGTCTCGCAGCAGCTCCCGTTCCACCAGGAGATCCACCTGTCGCCGCCGCCCCAGTACCGGGGGCGGCTCGGCAAGGTGGGGCTGAGCTTCGTCGCGAGCCCCCGCACGATGGCGTTCGTCCTCCGCGCAGAGGACCGCACCGCACCGCCCGACGACTCGTTCGGCGTCTTCCAGGTCCCGCACGCCGAAGCCGCCGAGGCCGACTGGCAGCGCAAGATCCTGCAGTGGCTCGACGCCGCGGCGGCGCTGCGGCCCGCGGCGTCCGCGCACGGCGGCGCACCCGGCTCCCCGCCCGGACGGTCGCCGTCCGGGGGCCTTC
>NZ_JBHTJA010000186.1:0-7303 GCF_042675525.1 Actinomadura sediminis | reverse complement strand
GCAGCCGCCGGGCCCCGTCCCGCCCGGCCCCGCACCCGACCCCGTCCCGCCGGGCCGGCCGCCGGAGCCGTCCCCGCCGGGCCCCGCACCCGACCCGAGCCCGCCCGTGCCGGACCCCGATCCGGTGCCGCCGGGCCCCGAACCCGGCCCCGAACCGGAACCGGGCCCCGCCACACCCGGCTGACCGCCCGTCGCAGACCCCGCCGACCGGCCGACCGGCGCGAGGTCGCCCGCGCGAGGCCCGCCCGCGCGAGATCCGCCCGCGCGAGATCCGCCCGCGCAGGGCCGTCCGTGTGGGGGACGCCCGTGCGGGGGACGCCCAGGCAGGGCGGCCCGCACGAGGCCGCCACACAAGGCCGCCGCTATCCCAGGCCGCCCGCGTCGGGCCGTCCGTGTCCCAGGCTGCGTGTGTGGAGGCGCCCGGGCGGAGGGGGTGTCGGTCCTGGGTGTGCGGTGCCGCTCGCGCGTTCGGACGGGTGCTCCGACCGTCGGCTCGTCCTGCGGCAGCCGGGCCGGGGGGCGGCCTTCCGGGTCTCGCCCCGGGACGGCCGGCGGGCGGGTGTCAGGCGATCGGGGCGGTGTCCGGGCCGCGGAGGCGGCGGGGGCCCAGTTCGGGGCGGGGTCCGAGCGGGCGTTCCAGGCGGAGCGCGACCTCGCGGACGGCGGCGCCCGAACCGTCCGCGACGACCGGGTTCAGTTCGAGCCGGGCCACCTCGGGCAGGTCGAAACCGAGCCGCGACACTCGCATGACCAGCTCCTCGAGGGCCGCCACCCGCACCGGTTCGGCGCCGCGATGGCCGAGCAGGAGCGGGGCCGTCCGGATCGCGCGGATCAGTTCGGCGGCGTCCACGTCCGACAGCGGGCCGAGGCGGTAGGCGCGGTCGTCCAGCAGCGCGGCCGTCTCGTCGGCCAGCCCGAAGGAGACGACGGCGCCGAACGACGGGTCCTCCATGGTGACGATGCGGGTCGGGACCCCGGCGCGGGCGTCGTCCCGGTCGACCTCGATCCCGTAGCAGGCGAGCAGCTCCGCGGCCTGCTCGGGCGTCGCGTGGACGGGCGCGCCCGAGTCGAGCCAGCCCTCGACGAGCGTCCGGGCGCGGCGCCGGTCGGCGTCCTCGAACTCGGGCATGTCCCCGGCCGGGCGGCGCCGCCACTGGGCGTACCGGATCACGTAGGCGAGGGCCCGGACGGCGTCCTCGGGCGCGGGATACGACGGCACCGAGCCCTCGGCCGGCGACCCGTCCGGCGTCGTGACGCGCAGGTCGACGGGCATGCCCTCGGAACCGAGGTAGGTCGCCACGACCGGTTTGGGGCCGGCCGCCGCCAGCCGCAGGATCTTCTCGGGGACGCGCAGGTCGTACCCGCCGATCGTCGGCGGGGTGAACAGCGCGACGACCGCGTCGACCGAGTCGTCCTGGAGCGCGGACGCGAGGCCCGCCTCGTAGTCGTCGGCGTCCGCGCGGGGGCCCAGGTCGATGCGCGGCCGCACCTGCAGGCCGAGCGCCGTCGCCGCGTCCTGCGCCAGCAGGCCGAGGGAGTCGGAGTTGTCGATGATCGCGATGCGGTCGCCTTCGGGCAGCGGCTGGTAGGCCAGCAGCTGGGCGACGTCGAACAGCTCGGACAGGTCCTCCACCCGGATCACGCCCGCCTGCTCGAACAGCGCGCTGACCGCGTGGTCCGGCAGCGTGAGAGCGCGCGCGGCGTGCCCGATGGGGACGCCCTGGGTGCTGCGCCCGCTCTTCACCGCGACGATCGGCTTGCGGCGGCCGAGCCTGCGCGCCAGCCGCGCGAACTTGCGGGGGTTGCCCAGCGACTCCAGGTAGAGAAGGACCGCCTTCGTGGCCGGGTCCTCCTCCCAGTACTGCATGAGGTCGTTGCCGGAGACGTCCGCCCGGTTCCCCGCGGAGACGAACGTGGACAGCCCGAGCCCGCGCTCGGCCGTCCGCTGCAGGATCGCGATGCCCAGCGCACCCGACTGCGAGAAGAACCCGATCGGGCCCCTGCCGGGCATGGTCGGCGCGAGGGTGGCGTTCAGGCGCACCTCCGGGTCGGTGTTCGCGATCCCCAGGCAGTTCGGCCCGACGACCCGCATCCCGTACGCGCGCGCCATCCGCACGAGCTCCTCCTGGCTCGCGCGCCCCTCCGGCCCCGTCTCCCCGAAACCGGACGACACGACCACCAGCCCCCGGACGCCCTTCGCCGCGCACTGCTCCACGACCTCGTGGACGGCGTCCGCCCGCACGGCCACGACGGCGAGGTCGACGTCGTCCGGGATCTCCAGGACGGACGCGTACGCGCGCACGCCCGCGACCGCCGTGGCCGTCGGGTGCACCGGGTACACCGGGCCGCTGAAGTCGCCCGCGAGCAGGTTCCGCAGGACGGTCTGGCCGACGGTGTGCTCCGCGCGGCTCGCGCCGATCACCGCGACCGACCCCGGGAACAGCAGCCGCTGGATCGACCGGGACTCCGCCCGGTGCTCGCGCGCCGCCATGACCTCCATCGACGTCTCCGTCGGCTCCAGGTCGAGGACGAGCTCGATCACGCCCTCCTCGAACCGCTGCTCCGCCTGGTAGCCCGCCTCCCGGAACACGCGGGTCATCCGCCGGTTGTCGGGCAGGACGCTCGCGACGAACCGGCGCACGCCCCGTTCCCGGGCCGCCGCCGCGATGTGCTCCAGCAGCACCGCGCCGATCCCCCGCCCCTGATGGGCGTCCTCCACGAGGAACGCGACCTCGGCCGTCTCCGGCGCGTCCGCGAGCCGGTCGTACCGGACGACCGCCACCATCTCCTCCCCGATCGTGGCGATCAGCCCGACGCGCCGGTCGTAGTCCACGCCCGTGAAGTGCTCGATCTCCCGGTCGGTCAGGCGGGGGCGCGGGGAGAAGAACCGGTAGTAGATCGACTCCGGGGACAGCCGGGCGTAGAACACCCGCAGGAGCTCGGCGTCGTCGCGCCGGATGGGGCGCAGGTGGGCGGTCCCGCCGTCGCTGAGGACGACGTCCGCCTCCCACTGCACCGGATATCCCTCGGTCACCTAACCGAGGGTAAGGCACGCCGCCCCGTCGCCCGCGGTGGGGAAAAACACGGCTTCCTCGGTTTCGCTGCGCGTTCGAGACCTAATCGGGGGCCGGAAGCTGTTAACGTCGAGCCCACGCCCAGGATGCCGCTCGCGCGGGCCGTGTTGATCGAGGTGATGACTCCATGACGCGCGTGGTCGTGGTCGGCGATCTGATGACAGACACCGTGGCCCGTGCCGCGTTTCCCCTGGCCAAGGGGAGCGACACGCCTGCCGCCGTGACGACCCACGGGGGCGGTTCGGGCGCCAACGTGGCCGCCTGGCTCGCCGTGGAGGAGGTCGAGGTCGCCTTCGTCGGCCGCCGCGGCTCCGACATCGCGGGCCGGAACCGGGACATGGAGATGATGGGGTACGGCGTCGACGCCCGCCTCGTCATGGACGCCGAGCGTCCCACCGGCACCTGTGTGGTGATGGTCACGCACAAGGGCGACCGCACCATGCTGTCGGACCCCGGCGCCAACGGCGCGCTGCTGCCCGAGGACGTCGAGCGCTGCGGCGACCTGTTCGTCCAGGGCACCCACCTGCACCTCTCCGGCTACTCGCTGATCAACGAGGGTTCCCGGAAGGCCGCGATCACCGCGCTGGACATGGCCCGCAAGGCGCAGATGTCGGTCTCGGTGGACGGCGGCTCGTTCTCCCCGCTCAAGCGGATGGGCGCCGAGCCCTTCCTGGAGTGGACGCAGGGCGCCCGGCTGCTGATCGTGAACGCCAAGGAGGCGGAGGTCCTCACCGGCCGGGACACCCCCGACCAGGCCGCCAAGGTGCTGACCGCCTGGTACCCCCAGGTCGTGATCAAGGACGGCGCGGACGGCGCCCTCTGGTACACCAACGGCCGCCCCGAGCCGGTCACCGTCGCCGCCGAACCCGTCGACAAGGTCGTGGACGGCACCGGCGCGGGCGACGCGTTCGTCGCCGGGTTCCTGCCGCCCTGGCTGGACGGCAAGCAGCCCGCCGACGCCCTCACCGCCGGGTGCCGCCTCGCCGCCCGCGCCATGCGGCACCTCGGCGCCCGCCCCACCCTCGACGTCGTCGACAACCAGATCTGACGCGTCAGGCGGGCATCCTCAGGTCGGCATCCGTCAGGTCGGCACGGGTCAGGCCAGCGGCGTGTAGGTGCGGACGTCCTCGCGGACGGCCTCCCACAGCCGGTTCAGCGGGTGGTCCGCGCCGTACCGCTCGAGGTCCGCGCGGCGGACGAACGCGCCGGTCATCAGCTCCGCGCGGGGCTCCATGTCGTCGTCGAGCCCGATCGCGCGCAGCGGCACGGCGTCCGGGTCGTCCCGTCCGGCCATCCCCCGGCCGATCGACCCGGTGACGATCATGCAGCCGCGGACGAACCCGGACCGCAGCAGCGACAACCCGTAGTGCACGTCGTCGATGTCGGCGACGACGTTCAACCGGTCCCGGTAGTTGGGCCCGTACCAGGTCGCCAGCAGGTCCGCGACGAGGCCCGCGGGCGGCAGGACCAGCGGAACGCCCGGCAGCCGGCTCGTCCGCACCGGCGTGTCGGGCAGCTCGCGCTCCGGCAGGTTCGTCAGCAGCAGCGCCTGCCCCCGCGCGTACTCGACGACCTCGTACTCCTTGAGTCGCCGGTCCCCCTCCGGGGTGCTGACGATGCTCCCGCACACGAGGTCGACCTGGTTCGTCTCCAGCCGCGACCACACGTCCTTCGTCCGCACGTGCGCGACCTTGAACTCGACCTCCCGCTGCCGGAACTCCTCCGACACCCGGTTCCACGCCCGGGACACGATGGGCAGCGTGAACTCGGTCGTCCCCACGGTGAGCATCCGGCCGAGCCGCCGCCTGCTGCGGTGCACGGCCTCCAGCCAGTTCTCGAACGTCCCGCGCGCCAGCTCCACGGTCGCTTCGCCCGTCGGGGTGAACAGGTAGTCCTTCCCGCGCCCCTGCCGGACGGTCAGCACCTCGCCGCACAGCGCCTGGCTGGTGCGGTTCAGCGTGTCGAGCTGTTTCTGGACGCTCGACTGCTCGCGCCCGAGCGCCCGCGCCGCGCGCAGGGCGGACCCGGTCTCGTGCACGACGAGCAGCGTCCGCAACTGGTCGAACGTCATGTCCAGCAGTCCGGACGGGCAGTCGAGAAGCTCGTCGAGGGGCACGGGACCGGACATTACTACCTGCCGCGCCGCCACCGCCGAAATGACCTCCCGCACACTCCAGCGGGAATTGATGACATTTCCCCTCCAACTAATCTTGAGATGTTCTCCCAAACAGCTAGACAGGGTTTTCTGACCTCTAGAACACTTTCATCTCGTCCGGACCCCGCCGAGGAAGCACCGTGAGCCGATCGACCTCCCCCCACGCCGCCGCGTCACCTCCCGGACGCATGCGCGGCGCTCCCGGGCGCGTCCCGGCGACCGTCCTCGCCGGGACCGCCGCCGGGGAGACGGCCCACCGCTCCCGGCACCGATGACCCCCGTTCGCCGCGGCTCTTCTCCGCCGCGGCGCCGGGTCGGCCGTCGGCCCGTGCGCGGGGCCGCGCGCACGGGCCGGCTCGGTTGCGCCGCCCGCGCCGACAGGGGCGCGCGGGCGGCCCGCAACCATCGCCGCCACGAGGCACCGGCCGGCGGGCGTCCGCGGACGGCCGTCCCCTGCCGGGGAAGCCACGGGCGGACCGGCGCGGCCACCCGTCCGTCCTTGAACTTCGGGACGGCCTCGGCCGGTCCGCCCACGGTCCGCGCGACCACGTCGGCGTCGGTCTCCTTGATCGTCCTGACCCCGAGCACCTGCCCGCCGACCTGAGCCTTCAGGCCGTCGGACGCCACCGCCGGCGGATGGGCGCGCAGGCGAGCCCGCCGCCGGCCGCGCCCCCCGTAATGCAGGGATCCCGTGTCGAGGCATCATCTGCCACCGGGACCGCCACGGACCCGCGGGAGCCGCGTGAGCGGCCGCATCATCGGACGACACCGGGCCCGCCCCCACGGCTCCACCCGAACCAACCGCCGCCCGTGGAGAAAGCGCGCCCCGTGTCAAAGGGCCGTCGAGTCGATGCCGAGGCACGGCACAGGCCCTCACAGGCGCGCGGGCGGGCCGCGACCACCGGACGACGTCGGCCGCCGAACGCCCCCATCCCTCGTGAGGGGACGGGGTTCCGTACCGGGGACAGCCGGTCGGTGCCGGACGGGTCTACGGGGTGCGGGCGTCCAAACCCGGTGCAGAATTCCGGTATCTCACCTATCGATCGAGCGGGCGGGCGTTGTGGAAGGACGTGCGGTGGGCGGCTGGCGGATCACGGAGTTCGACGAGGTCGCGGAACTCGGCCGGGGCGCGCAGGGACGCGTGGTCCTGGCGCGGCACTCCGCGTCGGGCTTCCCGGTCGCGATCAAGTACGTGGACGCGGCGGCCGGCGCCGACACCGCCCGGCTGCGGCACGAGGCCGGGCTGCTCGGCCGGGTCGTGGACCCGCACGTCGCGCGGCTGTACCGGCTGGTGGAGAGCGCGCACGGCGCGGCGATCGTGATGGAGGCGGTCGACGGCGTCCCGCTGAAACGGGTGCTCGCCGAGCACGGCTCGCTCACCCCCGAGCAGGCGCTGACCGTGCTGAAGGGGTCGCTGACCGGGCTCGCCGCCGCGCATGCCGTCGGGGTCGTGCACCGCGACTACAAGCCCGCGAACGTGGTGGTGCGCGCCGACGGCCTGAGCAAGCTGATCGACTTCGGCATCGCCGTCCCCGCGGGCGGCGGGGACCGCTCCGGAACCCCCGCCTACATGGCCCCGGAGCAGTGGCGCGGCGAACCGGTCTCCCCCTCCACCGACGTCTACGCCGCCACCTGCGTGTTCTTCGAATGCCTCACCGGCCGCCGTCCCTTCGGCGGTGACCGCGCGGCGCTGATGGCCGGGCACCTGTCCGCGCCGCCGCCGGTCGACGACGTCCCCGCGTCCGTCCGCGATCTGGTGGAGCGCGGCATGGCCAAGACGGCCGGGGAACGTCCCGCGGGCGCGGCGGAGTTCGTCCGGGCCCTGGAGGAGGCGGCGTCCGACGCGTACGGGCGCGACTGGGAGGAGCGGGGCGTCCGCGCCCTTGCCGGGGCCGCCGCGGCCTTCTCCGCTCTCTTTCCCCTGGTCGCCGCCGGGCTCCCGGCGAGCACCGCCGCAGGCGGCGCCCTCGGCGCGGGCGGTGCGGCGGCAGGCGGTGCGGGCGGTGCAGCGGCGGGCGGTGTCGGCATGGGCGGCGCCGGCGCAGGTGGTGCGGCCGCGTCGGGTGCGGGGGCC
>NZ_JBHTJA010000185.1:0-7421 GCF_042675525.1 Actinomadura sediminis | reverse complement strand
GGCGACGGCCGCGTCCCGGACGTCCTCGTGACGGGTGAGGGCCGCCTCGACCTCGCCGAGCTCGATCCGGAACCCCCGCAACTGCACCTGCTGGTCGGCGCGCCCCAGATACTCCAGCGCCCCGTCGCGACGCCACCGCCCCAGGTCGCCCGTGCGGTACATGCGGGTGCCCGGCTCGCCGTGCGGATCGGCGACGAACCGTTCCGCCGACAGCGCGGGACGGTTCAGGTAACCGCGCGCGAGCCCCGGACCGGCGACGTACAACTCGCCGACGACACCCGGCGGGACGGGCTGAAGGTAGGCATCGAGCACGTACACGCGCAGGTCGGGGATCCCGGACCCGATGATGCTGCCGGGCGCGGTGGCCGCGTACGCCCGATCCAGCGCGACGTAAGAGACATGCACGGTCGTCTCGGTGATCCCGTACATGTTGACGAGGGTCGGAGCGTTCTCCGGGTGCCGCGAGTACCAGTCGTCCAGGCGGCCCAGCTCCAGCGCCTCACCACCGAACACGACGTACCGCAACGCCGACAGATCACGCCCCGGAGACTCCTTGTCGGCCGCCATCAACTGGTAGAACGCCGACGGCGTCTGGTTCAGGACCGTCACCCGCTCGGCCTCGAGCAAGCGCAGGAAGTCCTGTGGCGATCGGGAGGTCAGGTACGGAACAACGACCAGGCGGCCCCCGTACAGCAGCGACCCCCACAACTCCCACACCGAGAAGTCGAACGCATACGAGTGGAACAACGTCCACACATCGTCCGGCCCGAAACCGAACCACTCCTCGGTCGACCGCAACAACCGCACCACATTCTGATGCGGGACCACCACACCCTTCGGGCGCCCCGTCGAACCCGACGTGTAGATCACATATGCGGGGTTGTCCGGGGACGCCTCGGTGTCGAGGTTCGAGTCGTCGTACCCGGGCGCGTCCGCGTCACCGAGCCGGACGGTCACCACGGCCCCGGCGCCGAGCCCGGCCGCGCCGTCGTTCGCGCCGTCCGACGTGGACGGACCGTCCGCGCGGATCGTCAGGATCGGGCGGACGTCGTCGAGGACGTACGCGATGCGATCCTCCGGATAATCCGGATCGATCGGCACGTACGCGGCACCGGCCTTCAGCACCGCCAGGATCGCCACCACCAGATCCGCCGAACGCGGCAACGCCAGCGCCACGAACCGCTCCGGCCCCGCACCCCGCTCCACCAGGCACCGCGCCAGCCGGTTCGCCCGCGCGTTCACCTCGGCGAACGTCCACGACACACCCTCGAAGGTGACGGCGACCGCGTCCGGGCGTTCGGCGGCGCGCGCCTCGAACAACGCCGGGATCGTGGCGCGTTCGGGGACCTCGGCGCGGCGTCCGGCCCACTTGCGCAGGAGGGTGCGGCGCTCGGCGCGGTCGAGGATCTCGGCGGCGCCGATGGGGGCGTCCGGGTCGGCGACGAGCGCGCGGACGAGACGTTCGAAGCGGTCGCCGATCGATGCGGCGGTGGCGGGGTCGAACAGGTCGAGGGCGTATTCGAGTGCGGCCTCGATGCCGCCGGGCGTGCCGTCGTCGCCGTGGCGTTCCCGCAGGTAGAGCGAGAGGTCGTACTTCGCGACTCCGGACGGGAGGGGTTCGGCGGCGGCGGTGAGGCCGTCGAGTTCGAGGCGGGCCTCGGGGTTGTTCTGGAAGGACAGGACGGCCTGGAACAGCGGGTGGCGGGCCATCGAGCGGGCCGGGTTGAGGATCTCGACGAGCCGCTCGAACGGCAGGTCCTGGTTCGCGTAGGCGGCGAGGTCGGTGTCCTTCACGCGGGCGATCAGGTCGTGGAAGGTTGGGTCGCCGGACGTGTCGGTGCGCAGGACGAGCATGTTGACGAACATGCCGACGAGGTCGTCGAGCGCCTCGTCGGTGCGGCCCGCGATCGGCGAGCCGATCGGCACGTCCGTCCCCGTGCCCAGCCGGGTCAGCAGCGCGGCGTAGGCGGCCTGCACGACCATGAACAGGCTGGCGCCGTGGCGGCGGGCGAGCGCGAGGAGCCCCGCGTGGAGGTCGGCGTCGAGGGCGAACTCGTACGTGCCGCCCCGGTAGGACGCCTCGGCGGGGCGCGGCCGGTCGGTCGGGAGCGGCAGCTCGTCGGGCAGGCCGTCGAGCGCCTCCCGCCAGTACGCGATCTGCCGCGAGACGAGGCTCTCCGGATCGTCCTCGGAACCGAAAAGCTCCCGCTGCCACAGCGTGTAATCGGCGTACTGCACCGGCAGCGGCGCCCACTCGGGCGCACGCCCCTCGGCTCGGGACGCGTAGGCGAGGATGACGTCGCGGGCGAGCGGCGCCATCGACCAGCCGTCGGCGGCGATGTGGTGCAGGACCAGCATGAGGACGTGCGTGCCGCCGCCGAGCGCGAACAGGCCGGCCCGCAGCGGCGGTTCCACGGAGAGGTCGAAGCCCCGGCCCGCGGCCGCGGCGAGGGCGGCGGGCAGCCGCTCCTCGTCGGTCGCGGTCACGTCCAGGCGGGGGACGGCGGCGGCCGGGTCGAGGACGAGCTGGCGAGCGGCGCCCGAACCGTCCGGGAAGATCGTGCGGAGCGATTCGTGCCGGGCGACGACGTCGGCGAGGGCGGCGCGGAGCGCGCCGAGGTCGAGGTCGCCGTCGAGGCGCAGCGCGATCGGCATGTTGAACAGCGCCCCGGCGCCCTGGAACCGGTTGAGGAACCAGAGCCGCTGCTGCGCGTGCGAGAGCGGGACGACGCCGGGCCGTCCGGCGGGCCGGAGGGCGGGCCGGACGTCGCCGGCCGCGTCGGCGAGGCGGGCGGCGAGCCCGGCGACGGTCGGGGCCTCGAACAGCGCCCGCACGGGCAGTTCGGCACCGAGGGCCGAGCGGACGCGGCCGACGAGGCGGGTGGCGGTGAGGGAGTCGCCGCCGAGGTCGAAGAACGAGTCGTCGGCGCCGACGCGGGGCACGCCGAGGACCTCGGCGAACAGGCCCGCCAGGATCTCCTCCCGCGGGGTGCGGGGCGCGCGGCGGCCGGTCCCGGCGGCCCCGGCGGTGCCGCCGGGGGCGGGCAGCGCGGCCCGGTCGAGCTTGCCGTTGGCGGTGAGCGGGAGCGCGTCGAGCGGGGTGAGCGACGGCATCATGTGGTCGGGCAGCCGCGCGGCGGCGTGCGCGCGGAGCGCGGCGACGTCCACCGACGCCGGGACGACGTACGCGGCGAGGCGGCCGTCGCGGGCGACGACGGCGGCCTGCGCGACGCCCTCGAATCCGGACAGGACGGACTCGATCTCGCCGAGCTCGACCCGGTATCCGCGGATCTTGACCTGGTCGTCGGTGCGGCCGAGGTATTCGAGTGCGCCGTCGGGCCGCCACCGGGCGAGGTCGCCGGTGCGGTACATGCGGTCGCCGGGCGCGCCGTACGGGTCGGCGACGAACCGTTCGGCGGTCGGCCCGGGCCGGTCGTGGTAGCCGCGGGCGAGCTGGACGCCCGCCAGGTACAGCTCGCCGGGGACGCCGGGCGGCGCGGGCTGCAGGGCGGCGTCCAGCACGTAGGCGCGGGTGCCGCGCTGCGGGCGGCCGATCGAGGGCCGGTCGGTGTCGGCGACGACCTGGTTCATCGTGTCGATCGTCGACTCGGTCGGCCCGTAGAAGTTGCGGGCGGTGAGGGCGGGGGCGAGGGCGCGCAGCTCGGACCAGAGCGCGTCGCCGACGGCCTCGCCGCCGAGGAGGAGCTGCGCGGGACGGTGCCGCCCGTCGTCGGCCAGCAGGCCCGCGTCGCGCAGGGACAGGAAGTGCGACGGGGTCGTGTTGACGAGGTCGATGTGCGCGCGCGCCACATAGCGGGTGTACGCCTCGACGTCGCGGCGGGTGTCGTCGTCGATGAGGTGGAGTTCGTGGCCGTGCATCATCCACAGCAGGCCCATCCACGACGTGTCGAACGAGAACGACGCGAGGTGCGCGAACCGCATCCGGCGTCCGCCCGTCGCCTCGGCCGCGGGGTCGATGAACCGTTCCCGGTGCGCCTCGTAGTAGTTGAGGACGGACGCGTGGGTGACGGTCACGCCCTTCGGGCGGCCCGTCGAACCCGACGTGTAGATGACGTAGGCGGCGTTCCCGCCGCGCAGGGACCGGTCCGGGTTCCCGAGCCCGTCGCCGGCGGACGGGACGTCGTCCGCGGTGATCGTGCACGCGGGCGCGCAGTCGTCCAGCATGTGGGCGATGCGGTCGGCCGGGTACTCGGGGTCGACCGGCACGTAGGCCGCGCCCGCCTTGTGGACGCCGAGGATCGCGACGACGATGTCGGGGGTGCGGGGCAGGACGAGCGCGACGCGGTCCTCGGGGCCGACGCCGCGCGCGGCGAGGTCGCGGGCGAGGCGGTTCGCGCGGTCGTTCAGCTCGGCGTAGGTGAGGGACGCGTCGCCGCAGACGAGCGCGACGTCGTCGGGGGTGCGCGCCGCCCGCGCCTCGAACAGGTCGGGGAGCGTCCCGGCCGGCGCGTCGGCGGCGGTGTCGTTCCGCGCGGTGAGCGCGGCCCGCTCGTCGCGGCCCGCGAGGTCGAGGGCGCCGACGAGGCGGGACGGGTCGTCGGCGAACGCCTCCAGGACGCGGCGGACGCGGGCGAGCAGCCCCTCGGCGGCGTCCCGCTCGAACACGTCCGGCCGGAAGTGCAGCCGCAGCGACAGCTCGTGTTCTCCCCGACCGACCTGCCCCGACCGGCCTCCCGTGCCGGGCGCGGCGACGAAGGACAGCGGGAAGTGCGTGGCGTCGTAGGAGTCGGCGGCGGCGATGCGGACGCCGTTCAGCGAGCCCTCCATCGACGCCGGGTCGAACGGGTAGTTCTCCAGCACCGTCATCGTGTCGAACAGGGCGCCGCCCTGCCCGGCGGCCCGCTGGATGTCGGTGAGGCCCAGATGGTGGTGCGTGAGCAGGTCGGTCTGTTCCGCCTGGAGCCGTTCGAGCAGCCCGGAGAGCGGCTCGTCCGGCCGGTACCGGACGCGGACCGGCAGCGTGTTGATGAACAGCCCGATCATCTGCTCGATGCCCGGCAGCTCGGGCGGGCGGCCGGAGACGGTCGCGCCGAACACGACGTCGCGGGAGCCGAGGAACCGGCCGAGGACGAGCCCCCAGGCGCCCTGCAGGACGGTGCTCAGCGTGACGTTGTGGCGGCGGGCCGCGCGGGCGAGCCGCCGCGTCGTCCGGCGGTCCAGCTCGGTGATCGTGCGCTCCGGCGGGCGGGGCGCGCGGGCGGCGGCCTCCGGTGCGACCAGGCACGGGCCGTCGACGCCGTCGAGGGCGCGGCGCCAGGCGTCCTCGGCGGCGCCGCGGTCCTGCTCCGCGAGCCACGCGAGGTAGTTCTTGTAGGGGGTGACGCGCGGGAACCCGGCGTCGTGGCCGCCCTGCATGTAGAGCATGAACAGCTCGGTCGCGAGGATGGGCGTCGACCAGCCGTCCAGCAGGATGTGGTGGTTGGTGAAGACGAGCCGGAACCGCTCGGGCCCGGTGCGGATCAGGACGAACCGCAGCAGCGGCGGCGCGGTCATGTCGAACACGCGGGCCCGCTCCCGCGCCACGACCGCGTCGGCCTCGGCAGCGTCCGCCGCCGCGACCTCCTCCCACGGCAGGTCGACCGTCCGCGGGATCACCTGCACCGGCCGCGACAGGTCCTCGTGCCAGAACGCGGCCCGCAGGTTCGCGTGCCGCCGCAGCAGCGTCTCCGCGGCCGCCCGCAGCGCCGGGACGTCCAGCGGGCCCTCCAGGTCGAGGACGAACTGGGCCGTGTAGACGTCGGTGTCGTCGGCGTCGAACAGGGCGTGGAAGAAGAACCCCTGCTGCAGCGGCGACAGCGGCAGGATGTCTTCGAGGTCCCCCCGGTTCAATGCTGGTTCCTCCAGGCGTTCTGCAGCGTGTCGATCTCACTCTGGTCGAGGTCCACGAGCAGGTCGGACGGGGTGAACCCGCCGACCGGCGCGGCGCCGTCGCCGGACGCGGCGGCGGTGACGTGCGCGACGAGGCCGCGCAGCGCGGTGAACCACGCGTCCGCGAGTTCCCGCACGTCGGCGCCGTCCAGCAGCTCGCCCGGCCAGGTCCACGTGGCGGACAGGACGGGGCCGTCCGGGAGGTCGCGGGTGAGCGCGTTGATCTCCAGGGCGTGCGCCATCGGCATCCGCGGGTCCTCCCCGGCGGGCGGCTCCTCCGGCGCGAGCGCCCAATCCTCGTCGCCGCCGGGCGCGACCCGGCCGAGGTAGTTGAACGCGATCTGCGCGGGCGGCGCGTCCGCGAGCTCGGCCGCGGCCTCCCCGTCTGGATCGGCGTAGCGCAGCAGGCCGTACTGCTGGGCGTCCGGGACGGCCCTGAGCTGCTCCTTCACCTTCTTGACCGCCGTCGCGACGCCCGGCCCGCCGTCCCGGATCTGCGCCCAGTCGGCCGGTCCCGCGTCGAGACGCACCGGGTGGATCGAGGTGAACCAGCCGGCCGTCCGCGACACGTCCGCGCCCGGCACCACGTCGTCGCGCCCGTGCCCCTCCAGGTCGATCAGCACGTCGGTGCCGCGCCCGCCGCCGGGCCGGTGCCGCCGCCACTGCGCGACCGCGAGCGCGAGGCCCGCGAGCAGGACGTCGTTCGCGCGGGCGTTCCACGCGGCCGGGACGTCCGTGAGCAGCGGGCCCGTGACGTCGGCGGGCAGGTCGAGGGTGACGTGCCGGGCGCGGGCCGCGATGTCCACGCGCGGGTCGAGGTCGCGGGACGCGAGCCGCTGCGGCGGGCCGTCCACGATGTCGAGCCAGTCTTCGAGGGCGTCCTCGCCGGGCGCGGCGGCGGTGAGTTTCTGCGCCCAGCGGCGGAACGACGTCCCGACCGGCTCCAGGTCTCCCCCGGCCCACGCGGTGACGAGGTCGGGCAGCAGGATCCGCCACGACACGCCGTCGACGACCAGGTGGTGCAGGACGACCAGGAGGCGTCCCTGCTCGTCGCCGGCGTCGAACCAGACGAGCTGCGCCACCGTCCCGTCCCGCGGGTCGAGGCGGTCGCGGGCCGCGGCGGCCTGCTCGGCGAGCAGCGCGGCGCGCTTGTCGTCGTCCAGGCCCGCGATGTCCACCCGGGTGACGAGCGCGGCGGCGTCCACCGCGCCCTTCGGCCGGACGACCGGCTGCCAGCGCTCGTCCCCGTCCACGTCGAGGCGGAGCCGGAGGACGTCGTGGTGGTCGATCAGGGTCGCGAACGCGTCCGCCAGCCGGTCCACGCCGAGGGCGGGCGGGGTGCGGAGCAGCATCGACTGGTGGAACCCGGCGACGAGCGACGCGTCGCCGTCCACGCGCTCGCGCAGCCACCCGACGATCGGCGTGACCGGCACGGGCCCGATTCCGGCGCCGGGCGG
This sequence comes from Actinomadura sediminis, assembly GCF_042675525.1. Taxonomy (NCBI): domain Bacteria; kingdom Bacillati; phylum Actinomycetota; class Actinomycetes; order Streptosporangiales; family Thermomonosporaceae; genus Actinomadura; species Actinomadura sediminis. The sequence goes on along the minus strand of NZ_JBHTJA010000185.1, from coordinate 75 downwards.
TTCGGCCTCGACCCGCTCGTCCTCCCCGACCGGACGCGCGACGGCGGCCAGCTCCTCGACGGTCTGGTGCTGGAA
>NZ_JBHTJA010000184.1:0-7857 GCF_042675525.1 Actinomadura sediminis | reverse complement strand
CGACCTGCGCCGCGCCGGGCTGCGCACCGCCGCCGGGACCCTCGACGGCCTCGCCGCCGCCCTCGGCGGCGACGACCGGCACGCCGCCGCGCGGGCGTGGGCCGCCGCGCAGATCCGGCTGCTCGCCACCGCCGAACTCCGCTGAGGAGTCTTCCGAAGAGAAGCCGGCGGCCGTGTCGATCCGCGGGATCCCCGTTCGACCTATGGGCGAACGGGCCCGCGGGGGCCCACGAGGCGACGGAGACCGGAACATGAAGTACATGCTGATCATGCGCGCCACCGACGAGGCCTTCGCGCAGATGGGGAACGCCGACCTCGCCGAGATGATCGAGACGGTGGGCCGGTTCAACGCGGAGCTGATCAACGCCGGGGTGCTGCTGGCCGCGGAGGGCCTCGACGACGCCGCCGAGGGCGTCGTGGTCGACTACTCCGCCGAGACGCCCGTCGTCACGGACGGCCCGTACGGGGAGACCAAGGAGCTGTTCGGCGGCTTCTACATCCTGAACGTGTCGTCGAAGGAGGAGGCGGTCGAATGGGCCAAGCGGATGCCGATGACCGGGCCCGGCTTCAAGACCGAGATCCGCCGCGTCACCACGATCGACGAGTTCCCGCAGGACAACGAGTGGATCCGGAAGGAGCGCGCCTGGCGCGAGTCCACCGGCCGGCTCTGACCGCGCCGCGCGGCGGCCGGTGCGCTCCCGCGCACCGGCGCCGCGGTCACGCCGAACACGTCAGCGGCCGGCCGCCGTTGTAGGCGACCATGTCGGTGAGGGCCGACACCGCGTCGATCTCGCCGCCCGGCTCCAGGCCGTCCAGTTCGGCGTAGGCCCGGTACAGGTTGCCGACGATCCGTTCGGGGTCGGTCAGCTCCGCGTACGGGCCGAGGTCGGTCTCGCGGGCCGCCTCCAGCGGGGTCAGCCCGGTGGGCTTGGCCTCCGCCGCGACGCCCCGCAGGAACCGCAGGTAGCCGAGGACGTCCGCGATCAGTTCGGGCCCGGCCACGGGGCCGTGCCCGGGAACGATCGTGGCCGCGCCCAGCGGCGCCACCACGTTCTCCAGCACCTCGATCAGCCCCGCCACCGACCCCTGCAGGACGAACGGGGTGCCGCCGTTGAACAGCAGGTCGCCGCAGAACAGCACGCGCCGCTCGGGGATCCACACGATCGAGTCGTTCGTGGTGTGCGCGGCGGTCCCCACGTGCCGGACCTCGCAGCGCAGGTCGTCCGACCACAGCGTCACGCCGTCGGTGTAGGTGAGGAACGGCGGCTCCAGCTCGACGTCGCCCCAGTCGACCTTCGTCCAGAACGGCTCGTCGAACGGCTTGCCCCACGCCAGCACCCCGTCGCGGGTCCGTTCGTGCCCGACGACGGTGGCGCCCGCGAACAGGTGGTTGCCGAAGGTGTGGTCGCCGTGGTGGTGCGTGTTCACGAGGGTCCGGACGGGCCGCGGCGTCACCGACGCGATCGCGTCCAGGTACGCGCGGGTGCGCCGCACGGTCGAGCAGGCGTCCACGCTCGTCACGCCGCGGGAGCCGACGAGGAAACCGGTGTTGTTGATCCACCAGGTGCCGTCCGGCTGCACGTACGCGAAGACCCCCTCCGACACCTCCTCCAGCCGGGCCGCGCCGGGCCCCTCGCGGTGGGGTGCGTCGCTCATGTCGGACTCCCTGGGGACGGGCCGAGCCGGACGGTCTCGATCCGGCCGGGCGGCGCGGGCGGTTCGGCGCCGACGAGCGCGGCGGCCGGCCGGCCCGGCGGCGCCTCGACGGGCCACGGAGTGTAGCCGCCGGTAAGGACGATCACCACCCGCGAAGGAACCGGAACCGCGCGCCCCTAATCGGAATCGCGGGCGGGTTCGGGGCCGTCCGGGCCGACGCGGATCATCCGGGCCACGCGGGCGATGCGGAACCGGCGTCCGCACGCGACGAACTCGACGCCGCGGCCGTCGTCGATCCGGTCGGCGGCGTGCGCGTACTCGGCGAGCTCGCCGGGGCTCGGGGGCGGCGCGCCGGGCGGCGGGAACCGCGGCAGGGTGCGGCGGAAGTAGTGCGAGAGGGCGCGGCGCGCGTCCTGCGGGCCGGTGCCGCCGGTGATGGGGCGCCAGTGGTCGTCGCGGTCCTCGACCACGGCGAACAGCGGCGGCAGCAGCACGACGCCCGGGTACGCGCGGACGGCCGCGACCGCCTCGCGGCGTTCGCCGTCCGGGACGCTCCCGGCGTCCGGCACCAGGCCGAGCAGTTCGAGGCGGAGCGTGGCGTCGGACGGGCCGACGGGCGCGGCGGGGTCGAGCCGGAACCCGTCGATCGGGCCGCCCTCGACGTCGGTGACGCGGGCCGGTTCGGGACCGTCGGCGCCGAGCCGCGCGAAGGGCGGCACCCGGACGATCCGGTACCGCCGGCCGCCGACCGCGCATTCGGAGCGGACGGGTGCGGCGAGGTCCTCGGGGTCGAAGGCGTCGGCGAGGGCGCGCATCTCCGCCCGCACCGCCGGTTCGGCCTTCGCCGCGCCGTCGCGCAGGCGGATCGCCAGGTCGACGCGGGCCGCGTAGGGGTCCATGGAGTCGAGCGACAGGACGCGCCAGACGCCGCCCGCCTGCTCGGCGACCCCGAACTCGGGCGGCCCCGCGGCGATGATCTTCGGGTAGGCGCGCATCCGCTCGGCGGCCTCCTGGTCGCGGACGGCCGCCACCGGATCCAGGTCCCGGACGACGTTGATGAGGTCGTGGCCGGGCATCTCCTCGAAGGGCATGGGTCCATCGTGGCGCCGCGCGCGCTTCCGCGGGGCGGAAACGGTCACCCGGTCAGCGTCCGGATGACTCCGGCGCAGGAGGCCGGTCAGGTTCCCGCCCCGCGGTGAGCGCGGTCAGTACTCGGGCTGGTACTCGGGCATGTAGTCGGGGACGGTCGTGAGCACCTGCGGGCGCGGCGAGCTGTCGCGGGCGGACGGCTCCTCGCTGCCCGCCGAGCGCAGCACCTCCGCGGCGCCGAGCACGGCGGCGTCCCCGGTCTCGTCGCCGACCCGCGCGGCGAGCCCGACCCGTTCCCGGATCAGCCGGTCGAGGCCGGGCAGCCGGGCGCAGCCGCCGGTCAGGGTGACGCCGACGCTCAGCAGGTCGCCGGAGACCTCCGGCCCGCAGCCGGTCAGCCCGGCGCGGATCGCCTCGATGATCCGGGCGAGCGGCGCCTCGATCGCGCGCTGCACGTCGGCGGTGGTCAGCACGACCTGCCGGGGCAGGCCGCTGGAGACGTCCCGGCCGGTCACCACGGTCTGCGCGGCGGTCCGGCGGCCGAGCGGCGGCACGGCGCCGACCTCGAGCTTGGCCTGCTCGGCGGCGGCCGCGGACAGCGCCACGCCCTGCTCCCGGCGGACGAGCTGGACGATCGCCCGGTCCATCGCCGAGCCGCCGACGGCGGCGGTGTGCGAGGTGACGAGGCCGCCGAACGCGATGACGCCCACGTCGGTGAGGTCCGCGCCGATGTTCGCGACGACGGCGACCTCCGGACGTCCGGCGGAGGTCATGCCCATGCCGATGGCCGCGGCGATCGGGGCGGGCACCAGCGTGAGCCGTCGCGCCCCCGCCTGGTAGGCGGCGAACTGCAGGGCCCGGTAGTGCACCGGGGTCATCCCGCTCGGAACGGTCGCGACCACGCGGGGGCGCGCCATGTAATGCTTGCGGTGGTGGTGCCGCACGAGGCGGCGCATCAGCCATTCGGCCTCGTCGGTCTCCGTCGGCGCCCCTTCCCGGATCGGGCGCACGAGGGTGACGTCGGGGTTGCGGCCCGCCATCTCCCGCGCCGGGGTCCCCAGCGCCAGGATCCGGCCCGTCTGCCGCGAACGGGCGAGCAGCGACGGCTCCCGGCAGACCACGCCGTCTTTCTCGACGTGCATCCGCACGGTCGCGCTGCCCAGGTCGATAGCGGTGTCACGGCCCGCGAAGTCCCACATTCGCGTCCCCTCCCCATCTCCCTGTAGTCAGTCGCATGAGCTCCGTTGATGCCCCCGCCCTCTCCGGCGATGCCCAGCGCCGGGTAAGCGAATGGCAAGGTCATGGCGCGTGCGGATCCGGCATGTCCGATTCGCCGACCGCCGCGCCGGTTTCGCGCGCGCCGCAGTCCCGAGGACGTCCCAAGAGATCACCTTCCAGTGGTGTGCCCCGCGCTCCGGCCCCGTGGAGGGCGATGCGAACCGAAATGACCGTGAAGGCGTCTCCGCGGAGAACGCACGCAAGGCGCTCCGTGCCGGGCTCACCGCTGATGACCAGGAGCGGAGTGATCAGCCACCTGCGCATCCTGCGCGAGATGCTCGACGGCACGACCGGCGACTAGATCCGGCGGAGATCACGGGCGGAGTCGGAGTCGGACGGAGGCGACGGTGACGGTGCCGTGCGGGAGGACCGCCCCGCCGACGCGCCCGCCCTGTGCGGGCGGGTTCGGTCGCCCGGGGGCGCGGCGTCCGTGACGCAGGGGCGGTCTCGGACGCGTGGGCGTGGGCGCGTCCGGGATGTGCGGGGGCGGGGAGGTACGGGGTCGGGATGTGCAGGGGGCGGGACGTGTGGGGGCGGGGACATGCGGGGCGGGACGTGCGGGGGGGTCGGAAAGGCGGCGGGGTCGGCCGCGGGTGTGGCCGGCCCCGCCGCACGGGAACAGGGTCCGCTCCGGTCGCCCGGGTGCGGGCGCGACGGGGAAGGCCGTAGGTACGGCCGGTCCCCGCATGGTGGCGGAGCGGGTCTCGGAATGTCGCGGTACGGCCGCCGGACGGGCGGCGGGCGCGGGCCGTCTAGTGCGGACGGTGTCCCGGTGCGGTCATCGGTTCGGCCGGGTGCGCGAAGGCGTTCCAGGAATCGAAGCCGGCCGGTCGCATCGGCCAGTTCTTCCCCGCGGGCTTCGCGGCCATCTTGCCGGAGTGGTGCTCGGACGGCGGATTCTTCGCCGGAGCGTGGTTCGGCTTTCCTGGCCGCGCGGGCGGTTCCGCGTGCTGCGCGTCGCCGGCGGGCGAGCCGATCGGGGGCTTCGAGGGGTGGTGGGGTTCGTGCTGTGCGAAGTGCGGAGTGTCGGGGGTCCGCGTCTTATCGGGCGGGGCCTCGGCGGGCTTCTCGCTGAGCCGGTCGATCTTCTCGACGAGCTTCCTGATCTCCAGCGGGAATTCGCGCTTTTCCGGTGCGCCGGGTCTCACCGCACCGGCGAACTGTTTCTCCCGCCGCTTGGTGAGCTTGTTGATCCGCACCCGCTGGCCGGAATACGGGGCATGTAGGTATCGGTCATTTCCGACGTACATCCCGACGTGCCCGCGATTTCGGAAGAAGACGAGGTCGCCGGGCTTGAGATTTTTCAGCTTCACCTTGCGGTCGACCTTGCGGTACTGCGCGTGGGTGACGCGCGGGAGGTCGACGCCCGCCTTCCGCCAGGCCGCCATCACCAGGCCGGAACAGTCGTAGGCGTTGGGGCCCTCGGCGCCCCACCGGTACGGCTTGCCGATCTGCTTCTTGGCGAACCGCACCGCCTTCCGCGCCTGGTCTTCCTGCTTCTCCTGCTTCTCCCGGTACGCGTCGTACGCCTTGACCTTCTCGGCGGTCGCCGGGTCGAGGTCCAGGCTTTCCAGAACCGACTGGTTCAGGTCCGCCCGCGCGACGCCGCCGAGCGGGAGCGCGAGCACCAGCCCGGCGGCGGCCGTCATGGTGACGGCGGTGCGGCCGCCTTGTCTCCGAATGGCCGATCCGGTGTTGCGGATACGGCTGGAACGTGATCGGTTCCGGCCGGTGCCCCGATCGGCGTGGCGTGCGATGGACATTCGCGTTCTCCGTTTTCGTTCGCCGCCGGTCCCGATGACCGGCTGATCTTGCCTGCGACGGTTCGGGTACCCGTTGCGCGCGCTCGAATTGGAAGAACGGGCCGATTTTGCATGATCATGGCGGCGAATTAGCGGGCATGATCGGTGTCTTTGATCAAACGGTCAGATGGGCCAGCGAGCCGAGCGGAACGGGCAGCCACGCGGGCCGGTGCCGCGCCTCGTACCGCACCTCGTACACCGCCTTCTCGAACTCGAAGGCGCGCAGCAGCGCCGCGTGCGCCGCCGGGTCCGGGCCGCCGCCCGCCGCGTATCCGCGGCAGAACGCGGCCCGGTTGCGCGCCGCCCACGCCTGCGCGCGCGTCTCCAGCCGCGGGCCGGGCTCCGGCGGGACGGTCCCGGGCTTGGCGATGAGGAACCGCGCCGCGTACTCGAACGAGCGCAGCATCCCCGCGACGTCGCGCAGCGGGTGCGCGAGCGCGCGGCGCTCGTCCTGGGAACGGGCCGGCTCGCCCTCGAAGTCGAGCAGCGTCCAGCCCGACTCGGTGCGCAGCACCTGCCCCAGGTGGTAGTCGCCGTGGACGCGCTGGACGGACAGCGGGTCGGCGAGCGCGGCCAGTTCGACGAACGCGGCGGTCAGCGCCTTCGCGTGCGGGGCGAGTTCCGGGACGGCGCGGCACGTGGCGGTCAGCTCGTCGTTCATCCGCGCCGCCATCGTCCGCACGTCGCGGGCCGAGACGGTCTCCACCCCGAACGCGTCCGCCAGCGCACCGTGCACCTCGGCCGTCGCCGCGCCGAGCCGTTCGGCCTCCGCGGCGAAGTCGCCCCCGGCGGCGCTCGCGTCCAGTTCCGCCCACTCGTCCTCGCCCGGCGCGGGCGTGTGCGCGTACCAGTCGCGGACGCTCGCGATCGCGAGGCTCCACCCGTCGGCGCCGGTGTGCAGGTAGTCCGACAGCAGCCCGAGCGTGACCGGCTCCGCGTCCCCGTCGCGTCCGGGTGCCAGCTCGAACCAGCCGAGGACGGCCGGGACGTGCGCGCAGCCGTTGCGGGTCAGCGCGAGGTTGACCTCCAGGTCGAGGTTGACGCCCCGGCTGAGCCGCCGGAACAGCTTGCAGATGTGGGCGTCGCCGAACAGCAGCGAGGTGTTGCTCTGCTCGCCGGTGATGGGCAGGCTCGACAGGTCGGTGCGGATGCGCGCGCCGGGCACGCGGTGGAACCGCAGCGGCCCGACCGACGCCCCGTCCGCGAGGTCGGCCAGCAGCACCCGGGTCAGGTCGGGGTCGAACGCGGCGTCGTACAGCCGCGCCTTCGGTTCGTCCCGCCCGTCGGCGAGCACGTCGATCTCGGCGTGCCGCAGCCGGCCGGGCAGGTCGCGGCGGACGCCGAGGAGAAGCTGGTACCGGTCGGTGACGCCGTCCTGGGCGACGTCGAGGACGAGGTGGTGCAGGCCCGGGTCGCCGGGCCGCAGCTCGGTGGCGGTGCCGATCGACAGCCCGTCGATGCGGCGGCCGTCCTTGCCGCCGAACCACCGCTGCCGCGGCAGCCAGTCCGCGATGCTCCGGACGAGGACCGGATCGGGCGGCAGCACGGTCACCGGGCACGCCCCGCGGCGGCGTTCTCCGGCGGGTTGAGCTGGAACCAGTAGAAGCCGTGGCCGGGCAGCGTCAGCAGGTAGGGCAGTTCGCCGATCGCCGGGAACTGCACGCCGCCCATGCACTCGACGGGGGAGTAGCCCTCGAACCGGCGCATGTCGAGCTCGACCGGCTGCGGGAAGCGCGACAGGTTGCTGACGCACAGGATCGTGTCCATCTGCCCCCATGGACTCTCGTCCTCGGTGATCTCCCGCGTGAACGCCAGCACGGACGGGTTCGAGGACGACAGCTCGACGTACGAGCCGACGCCGAACACCGGGTGCCGCTGCCGGATCTCGATCATCTTGCGCGTCCAGTGCAGCAGGGAGCCGGGGTTGTCGGCCTGCGCCTCGACGTTGACGGCCTGGTAGCCGTAGATCGGATCCATGATCACCGGCAGGTACAGGCGCGCGGGGTCGCATTTGGAGAAGCCGGCGTTGCGG
>NZ_JBHTJA010000183.1:0-7964 GCF_042675525.1 Actinomadura sediminis | reverse complement strand
CGGCTCCGCGGCGCTCGTCCCGCGCCCGCCCCGCCTCTGACGCGCACGCGCGGCCCCGCCCCGGGCGGGCCGGGGCCGCGCGCGGCGGTCAGGACATCGGGGTGTGGGCCGGGCCGCCCGCGTGGACGGCCTTGCGGCGCTGGAAGGGCAGGTAACGGTCGGTGCGGCGCGGCCGCGCGGGCATTCCGGTGGACTCGACGGCCAGGATGCGGTCGAAGCGGAAGGCGCGGACGCCGCGCCGCATCCGGCACCAGCCGACGAGGTACCAGTGGTCGCGGTGGACGAGCGTGGTGACCGGCTCGACCTCGCGGATCGTGACGTTGGCGCCGGCGTCGCCGTAGCAGAGGCGGACGACGCGGTGCTCGCTGATGGCGGCGGCGACCACGCGGGCGCGGTCGGCCGTGGAGGCGTCCAGGGACGCGGTGAGGGTGGCCAGCGTGGCGCCGGCCACGTCGTCGTGGGGGACGGTGTCCAGGAGGGTGCGCAGGGCCCGGCGCGCGGTCGCGGCCTGCGGGCCGGCGCCCAGGTGCGCGAGCGAGAGCGCGAGGGCGGCGATCTCCGCGGCGGAGAGCGTGGTCAGGGAGGGGGCGGTCCTGCGGTGCGTCGCAACGTTCGCCATGGTTCGATAATACGTTCGAACACTGACATTTTGGAGGCCCGCCGGCCCCCGCGGGCTTGATCGTCCGCAGTCCTTGAGCGTTGGGGCACGGATGGGGAAAACTGGCATCAAAACTGCACGGCACGGGGGATGGCAGGGCGAACATGGGCGAGCCATGGACCCGCGTTGGGTGAACCGACGCGCCTGCCGATGAGCCGCGACGACATCGATCGGACGCTGGCGCATCTGCGGGACGAGAGGGAGCGCATCGGCTCCGCCCTCCTCGAACTGGAGGCCGACCAGGGCTACCAGCTGCTGGAGGGCGCGACGCCGGCCGGCGAGACGCGCCGCGTCCAGGCCGCCGTGCGCGCCCGCGCCGAGACGCTGTGGACGCTGTTCGACCTGTACCGCCGCGCCGTCGCCGAGGCCGAGGAGGTCCGCGCCCGGCCCGGCCGGCTCGGGCAGTGGCGGCTGGCGGAGCTCACCCGCCTGCTGACCGCCCCGGTCGTCGAGCTGCCCGCCGCCGAGGTGCCGCTCGAGCGCCGCACGCTGCTGCACGTCCCGTCCGGTGAGCGGCTGACGCTGCGCGCGGCCGTCGGGCGGATGACCGGCCTGTACGAGGAGATCGTGCGGGCGGTGGGGCCGCTCGAACGGATCTGGTCGGCGCTGCTGTCGCGGCTCGCCGAGACCGAGGCGGCCCGGCGCGCCGCCGCGGACGCGCTGGCGGCCCTCGGCGGGACGGACCCGGAGCTGGCGCGGCTCGGCGCCGACCTCGACGAGATCGTCGCGCGGGTCGGCGGCGACCCGCTCGCACTGGCGCCCGGCGGCCGTCCGGACACCGCCCCGCTGGACGCGCTGCGCGACGGGTTCGCGGACGCGCGGCGCCGGCTGGAGTCGGCGGCGGCGCTGCGGGACGGGTACGCCTCCCGGCTCCGCGAGATCGCCCGGACGGTCGACGCGCTGCGCGAGACGGAGGCGGAGGCGCGCCGTGTCCGGGACGCCGTCGCGGCGAAGATCGCCGGTCCCCCGCCCGCGGCGCCGCCGGAGGCGTCGGCCGCGCTCGCCGACCGGCTGTCCGCCCTCGACCGGGACGCCCGGACGGGCGGCGACTGGACGGGCGGCGACTGGACGGAACGGGCCCGGCGGATCGGCGACCTCGAACGCGCGGCCGGCGCGGCGCTGCGGGACGCGCGGGACGCGGTCGGCGTCGTCCGGGGCCTGCTGGAGCGGCGCGACGAGCTGCGCGGCCGCCTCGACGCGTACCGCGTGAAGGCCGCCCGGCTGGGCCTCGCCGAGGACGCCGGCACGGCCGGTTTGTACGAGCGGGCGCGCGCGCTGTTGTGGACGTCGCCCTGCGATCTCCGGGAGGCGACCGTGGCCTTGGCGGAGTACCAGCGGGCCGTCTCCGCGCGGGAGAAGGGAGCGGATGGATGAACCTCTGCACGGTGCCGGGATGCACGGGAACCGTCGAGGGCGGGTACTGCGTCATATGCGGCATGGCCGCACCCTCCAGCCCCTCGGGACCTTCCGCCCCCGATGCCTGCGCCCAGGCGGGCTGCGGCGGGACGATCGTCGACGGCTTCTGCGACGTCTGCGGTTCGCCGCCGGCCGCCGCGGGCGGCACCGCGACGCCGGGTGCGCCGGACGCGGCGAGCGGCGCGTGCGGCAGGCCGGGCTGCGGCGGGACGATCGTCGACGGCTTCTGCGACGTGTGCGGCGAGCCCCCGCCGTCGACGGCGGCCCCGACCGGGACGAGCGGGCCGTCCGGGGGCCGGTCCTTCGGCACGGGCGGCAGCAGGGGCAGCATCGGCGGACGGACGGGCAGCGCGCGCACCGGCGGGACGCGGTCGTCCGGGCGGCTCGGCGGGCTGGGCGCGGGCCTGGTGAAGGTGCCGCCCGTCCCGTACCGGAACCCGTCCGCCGCCGTGCTGCGCGACCCGAAGGTCGCCGAGAGCAAGCGGTACTGCAGCCACTGCGACGAGCCCGTCGGCCGCAGCCGGGGCGACCGGCCCGGACGCACGGAGGGGTTCTGCCCGAAGTGCGGCGCGGGGTTCTCGTTCACCCCGAAGCTGTCGCCCGGCGACCTCGTCGGCGGCCAGTACGACGTGCTGGGCTGCCTGGCGCACGGCGGCCTCGGCTGGATCTACCTCGCCCGGGACAAGAACGTCAGCGACCGCTGGGTCGTGCTGAAGGGCCTGCTGGACAGCGGCGACGCCGACGCCATGGCCGCGGCGGCGGCCGAGAAGGCGTTCCTCGCGGAGGTCGAGCACCCCAACATCGTCAAGATCTACAACTTCGTGCAGCACGACGGCGACGGCTACATCGTCATGGAGTACGTCGGCGGCCGGTCGCTCAAGGACATCCTGCTGCAGCGGCGCGACGAGGGCGCGGACGCGCTGCCCGTCGCGCAGGCCATCGCGTACGCGCTGGAGGTGCTGCAGGCGTTCGGCTACCTGCACGCCCGCGGCCTGGTGTACTGCGACTTCAAGCCCGACAACGTCATCCAGTTCGAGGAGCAGCTCCGGCTGATCGACCTCGGCGGCGTCCGGCGCCTGGACGACCCGGACGGCGCGATCTACGGCACGCCCGGCTACCAGGCGCCGGAGATCGCCGACGTGGGCCCGTCGATCAGCTCCGACCTCTACACCGTCGGCCGCACCCTGGCCGTGCTGAGCTTCCCCTTCAAGGGCTACACGTCCCGGTACCGGGAGAGCCTCCCGCCCCGGGAGGACGTTCCGGTCCTGAGCAAGTACGAGTCGTTCGACCGTTTCCTCCGCCGCGCGACGCACCGGGACCCGGACGAGCGGTTCCAGGACGCGGCGGAGATGGCCGACCAGCTCACCGGCGTCCTGCGCGAGGTGCTGGCCGCCGAGGACGGACGGGCGCGGCCCGCCCCGTCGGCGCTGTTCGGCCCCGAACGGTTCGCGGCGCGCGCCGCGGGCGAGGAGTCCGACGCGGCCGCGCTGCCGCCCGTCCCGCCGGACACGGCCGCCGCGGCGCTGCCCGTCCCGCTGGTGGACGCGGGCGACCCCGCGGCCGGGTTCCTCGCGGGCCTCACCTCGCTGGGGCCCGCGCAGCTCGCCGCGACCGTCGCGGGCGCGCCGCAGCGGACGCCGGAGGTGCGGCTCACCCTCGCCCGCGTCAAGATCGAGCTGGGCGAGCACGACGAGGCGGAGCGGCTGCTCGACGAGTTCACCGCCGACCGGCCGGACGACTGGCGGGTCGAGTGGTACCGGACCGTCGCGCTGGTCGCCCGCGGCCGCGTCGCCGAGGCCGAGCCGCGGTTCGACCGGCTGTACGACCTGCTGCCGGGCGAGGCGGCGCCGAAGCTGGCGCTCGCGTACTGCCGGGAGCAGAGCGCGCCCGCCGACGCCGCCCGGCTGTACGAGCTGGTGTGGCGCACCGACGACTCCTACCTCAACGCGGCGTTCGGCCTCGCCCGGGTGCGTCTCGCGGGCGGTGACCGCGCCGGTGCGATCGCCGCCCTCGACACGGTCCCGGAGACCTCGATCCGGCGCACGTCCGCGCAGGTCGCGGCCGTCACGACGGCGGTGCGGGCGCGGCCCCCGGCCGAGCTGACGGCGCAGGAGCTGCTGGCCGCCGGGCGGCGGCTCGGCGGGCTGAGCGCGGACGCCCTGGACGACCGGCGCCGCGACCGGCTCACCGCCGAGATCCTGGAGGCCGCGCTCGACTGGCTGCTCATCGGCTCCGGCCGGTCCGGCGGGACGGACGGTACGCAGTTGCTCGGCGCGGAGCTGCGGGAGGCGCCGCTGCGCCGCCGCCTGGAGGGCGCGTACCGGCGGCTGGCGAAGGGCGCACCGGACCGGGAGGAGTGCCGGCGGCTTGTCGACGCCGCCAACGCCGTCCGTCCGAGGACCCTGCTGTGACGCGCGCCCCGTTCTCCCGCCCGCCCGCCTGCCCGCCCCCGCCGCAGATTCGGACGACACCGTGACCCACGACAAGACAGGCGCCAAGGCCGCGGAGCTGTGCTGCCCCGCCTGCGGCGAGATGGTGTACGCGGGCGAGGCGTTCTGCGAGGGCTGCGGGCACCGGCTCGGCGACGCGCCCGTCCCGGCCCCGGCCGCCGCGGTCGCGGCGGTGCGCGAGGGCCGGGAGGGCCGCACCTTCCGGATCGGCACCGCGTCTCTCGCCCGCGGCCGCGCCGCCCCCGCGCCGCCCTGCGCGGGCTGCGGCGGCACCGCGATCGACGGCGACGGCTACTGCGAGAACTGCGGGCTGCGGCAGCCCGCCGACCGCGACCACGTGGAGGCGACGCTGCCCGCGGGCGCGGGCCCCGGCCCGCTCGCCGCCGCCGGGGTGAGCGACCGCGGCCTGCGCTACAGCCGCAACGAGGACGCGCCGGCCCTCGCCGTCCACGCCGCCGGGGTCGCGGCCGTGGTGGCGGACGGGGTTGGCTCGTCGCGGCGCCCCGAGGAGGCGTCCCGCGCGGCGGCCGACACCGGCGCCGCCGAGCTCGCGTCCCGGCTGGACGCGGGCGAGGACCCGGCCGGCGCGACGCGCGCGGCGGCGCTGGCGGCGGCGCGGGCCGTCGCCGCGCTGTCCCCCTCGGAGGACGACGCCCCGTCGTGCACGTACGTGTCGGCGGTGACCCGCGACGGGACCGTCACCGTCGGGTGGGTCGGCGACAGCCGCGCCTACTGGCTCGCCGACGACGAGTCCGGCCGCCCGGGGAACGGCGACTCCCAGTCGGGCGGCGCAGAGACCGGCGACTCGGATACCGGGCCGGGCGGGCAAGCCGAGCAGGCAGGCCCGGTCGGGCTCGCGGCATCTCGGCGGCTCACCGAGGACGACTCCTGGGCCGCGGTCATGGTCGCCGAGGGCGCGCTGACCGAGGCCGAAGCCGAGGCGCACCCGAACGCGCACGTCATCACGGCGTGGCTCGGCGCGGACGCCGGGGACGTCGCCCCGCACGTCGCGTCGTTCCGGCCGTCCGGCCCGGGCACGCTGCTGGTGTGCAGCGACGGGCTGTGGAACTACTTCCCCGCCGCCGGGGACCTGCGGGCGCTCCTGCCCGGCGATCCCGCGGCCGATCCGCTGGGCGCCGCCCGGACGCTGGTGCGGCACGCCCTCGACGCGGGCGGCCGGGACAACATCACCGTGGCCGTGGTCCCCCTCCCCTCCCCCGACCGTCCCCCGAGCAGGGAGCAGCATCGATGAGCGAGCAGCCGCAGTTCACCGTCAAGGTCGACCAGAACAAGTACCTGCCCGAGGGCGGCCGGGAGGTGCACGCCATCGTCTCGGTCGAGGCGAGCGCCGCGGGCGGCACAGAGGGCGGGGCGGTCCTCGCCGCCGGGCCCGCGACCCGCGCGTCCGAGGTCGTCATCATCGACACGTCCGGTTCGATGTCCTACCCCGACACCAAGCTGCGGGCCGCCGTCGAGGCCGCGCAGGTCGCGGTGGACACGCTGCGGGACGGCGTCGAGTTCGCGGTCGTGTCCGGCTCGAACGTCGCGTCGATGGTGTTCCCCGAGCAGCCCGGGCTCGTCCCGGCGAACGACGAGAACCGCCGGCTGGCCAAGGAGGCGCTCGGCCGGCTGCGCGCGTCCGGCGGCACCGCGATCGGGTCGTGGCTGCGGCTGGCCGACGAGCTGTTCGCCGACCGGAAGGGCATCCGGCACGCGATCCTGCTGACCGACGGCAAGAACCAGCACGAGACGCCCGAGCAGCTCGACGCCGTCCTGTTCCGCTGCGAGGGCCGGTTCGTCTGCGACTGCCGCGGCGTCGGCACCGACTGGGAGGTCGCCGAGCTGCGCAAGGTGTCGTCGGCGCTGCTCGGCGGCGTCGACATCGTCCGCGACCCGTCCGAGCTCGTCGCCGACTTCCAGGCGATGACGGAGGCGGCGATGGGCAAGTCCGTCGCGGACGTGGCGCTGCGCCTGCAGACCCCGCAGACCGCGAAGCTGAAGTTCGTCAAGCAGGTCCTGCCGACCGTGGAGGACCTGACCGGGCGCCGCGTCGAGGTGCCGCCGCAGGCCGGCGACTACCCGCTCGGCGCGTGGGGCGAGGAGAGCCGCGACTACCACGTGTGCGTGGAGCTGCCGCCCGGCGAGGTCGGCAAGGTGCTGCGCGCGGTGTGGGTCAAGCTCGTCGTGCCCGGCCCGCCCGGCGAGGAGGCGCGGGTCCTCGCGACCGGCAACGTCCTCGCCGAGTGGACCGACGACGAGGCGCGCTCCACGCGGATCAACGAGCGGGTCGCGCACTACACCGGGCAGGCGGAGCTGGCGGTCGCGATCCAGGAGGGCCTGCAGGCCCGCGAGCGCGGCGACGAGGACACCGCGACGGCGCGGCTCGGCCGCGCGGTCGTGCTGGCCGACGCGGCCGGCAACGAGGAGATCACCTCGCTGCTGCGCAAGGTCGTGGACGTCGTGGACCCCGCCACCGGCACCGTCCGGCTGAAGAAGAACGTCGACAAGGCCGACGAGATGTCGCTCGACACGCGGTCCACCAAGACCGTCCGGACCCGGAAGGACGAGACCGTCAACAACCGCGCCCAGAAGGGCTGAGCATGGCCATCTGCCCGAGCGGCCACACCTCGCGGTCGGCGGACTTCTGCGACGTGTGCGGCACGCCCATCGGCGGCGCCGCGCCGTCCGGCGGGCCCGGCACGGGCGGTTCCGGCGGGAGCGGCCCGGACGGCGGCACGCCGTGCCCCGACTGCGGCCTGCCCGGAACCGACCGGTTCTGCGAAGGCTGCGGCTACGACTTCGTCGCGGGCGGCGGCCGCCCCACGCGCGATCTCGAACGTCCGTCCGCCGTCCCGCCACCGTCCTCGCCCCCCGCGTCGACCCCCGCGTCGGCGCCCGCGTCGACCCCGGCGCCGGACGGGCCCGCCGCGCGGGCCCCGGGGGCCGAGTGGACGGCCGTCGTCGACGCCGACCGCGAGTACTTCAACGCCGTCCTCGCCGAGGAGGGCCCCGACTCGGGGACGCTGGTGTTCCCGCCGTACGCCCCGCAGCGGCGGATCCCGCTGACGTCCGGGCAGATCCGCATCGGCCGGCGCAGCTCCGCGCATCCGACGCCGCCCGAGATCGACCTGCGGGAACCGCCGGAGGACCCGGGCGTCTCGAAGGTCCACGCGGTGCTCCTGGCCAAGGCGGACGGGTCCTGGACGCTCGTCGACCCGGGGTCCACCAACCGCACGTACCTGAACGGGTCCATGGACCCGATCCCGCTGAACACGGAGGTTCCGGTGGCCGAGGGAGACCGGATCCACGTGGGCGCGTGGACCACCATCACCCTGACCCGAGGGGAGGCGCGGTGACCGCCGTCGAGCGGACGCCCGCACCCGCGGCGCCGGACGTGCCGGACGCCGCGGCGTCGCCGCGGACGCCCGGCCGCGCGGAAC
>NZ_JBHTJA010000182.1:0-7982 GCF_042675525.1 Actinomadura sediminis | reverse complement strand
GGGGGGGGGGGGGGGGGGGGGGGGGGGGGGGGGGGGGGGGGGGGGGGGGGGGTCGGCGTCGGCGTCGGCGAGCGCGTCGGCGTCGGCGTCGGCGTCGGAGTGGGCGTGGGGGTGGGGGTCGGGGTGTCGGTGGGCGTGGGGGTGGGGGTCGGGGTGGGCGTCGGGGTGGGGGTGTCCTCGACGATCTCGAAGGTCGCGAAGGGCTCGTCCTGGCCCGGGTCCTTGGTGCACTGGACCTCCTGGCCGCCGGGCCAGATCTCGGTGCCGTCCGCGCGCTTCGGGTTGATCATCTGCGTCATGTTGCCGACGTGGATCTCGCCCGGGCCGGCCTGCGTGAAGACCAGCTGCGGCGCGGCGCCCGTGGCGATCAGGTCCCAGGCGGCCCCCGGACGCTGCGGGACGGGCGTGGTCTCGAAGATCGCGTCGACGGCGACCGGCAGCGACGGCGACTCCGGCACCGACAGCGTCGCCTGCGCCGTGGCCCAGCCCTCCAGGGTGGCGGCCTGGACGGCGCGCAGCCCGTTGTGGATGGTCGGGGTGATGTGCGCCGTCGCCTCGATCTCGAACGCCGGCGTCTGCTCGCCCACGGCGATCTCCGCCGGGATGTCGGAGCGGACGTCGACGACGAGCGGCTGGTTGCCGATCAGCGGGAAGACGCAGTGGTAGTTGAGCGTCTGGTGGACGGGCTCCGCCATGGCGGGCGCCGCCGCCGCGACGCCGAGCGCGGAGAGGCCGAGGCCGCCGATGGCGGCGGCGGCCAGGCCGCTGACGGTGCGGCGCGTGCGGTTCCTGAGCTTGCTTTCCAACTTGCTGCCCTTTCTGGACGGACCCGGCGCGTCGTACGACGCGCCGCAGAGTCGAAACGCCCCCCGAAAAATCAGATCTTGGAAAGCTCTGATATTCGTTCGCCGTAAGTTACTCAGCGGCCGGGCGGAGTGTCTGTACCGGCCATTGATAAAAACCCACCGGCGCCCACTCAACCACTTCAACAGATACCGCCGCGTTTCTCATTACCGGTGGACGGCCGAAAATTAGTCATTCGGCGAGCAGCGCCGCCGGTCCGTGCGCAGTTATTGACAGAGAACGCCCGCGCGGGCGCGGCGCACGGCCGGGGCCGCCCGCGATTTGTCACTTCCTGAGCGCTCGCGCCGCCGCCGGGGCCGGCCCGCCGTCCCGACCGGCACGCGCGGGGCGGCTCGGGAGGGGAAGGGGGCGCGGCGAAACGCTCGGCGGGGAGGGGCCGCGGCCGATGCGTCGGCGCGGAACAGGGCGCCGCCGGCCGGATCGCGGGCTCGGCGGGGCACGACGCCGACGCCGCGGCCGCGCGGCGGGAGATCCGCCGCGCGGCCGCGGCGCGGGCGCACGGGCCGGGTACGGGGACGCGGAACAGGGGGAACACGATCGGCGGCGCGGTGGACCGCGCCGCCTCGACCGGACGTCCCGCGGGTGCGGCCCCGAGGGGCCGGGGGCCTCAGAGGTGCTGGTAGGTCGTGTAGTTCTCGGCGAAGTCGTTGTAGCGGCTGAAGTTCGTGAAGCTCATCGTCACGGTCGTGTCGAGGCCCTCGACGTAGTGCCACCAGCCGATCGGGATGAACAGCAGCTCGCCCGGCTCCAGCGTGCACTCGTGCACCTGCGCGTTGCGCATCTTGGGGAACCGCGCGTGGTCGACGTCGCTCGCGTCCACTTCGGAGTAGCAGTGGACGTTGTTGTAGATGTAGGCGGTGTCGTGCAGCGGCACCAGCTTGACGTGCTTGCGCCCGATGACCTGCGCCATGAAGTTGTTCGTCAGGTCGTGGTGGTACGGCGTCTTCGTACCCGCGGGCCCGAGCCAGAAGAAGCTCTTGTCGCGCGTGTCGCCGTCGAGGTACTCGTCGATCGGGTCGATGTCGGCCCACAGGTCGCGCAGGGCGTCCTGGTTTCGGGACCCGTTGTTGGCCGTCATGTAGAAGTCGTTCGTCCTCCCGGCTCCCTCGACGAGGTCGAGGTACTCGCGGAACGGCATGACGCGCTTGTGCTTGGGCCCGTTGATCTCATAGTTCTCGTCGGATTCCCGGCCGAACTGGACCTCGACCTCGCGGTCGCCGCAGCGGTCCCGGAAGTAGTCCAGGTTCCATTTCTCGAGAGCCGGCCACGACTTGAGCATTCCGGTGATGATGACGGGCCGGTTCTGCGCGTAGTACTCCTCGAAGAACTCGTCCCGGGACGGACGTTCGCGCCGTTCGACCACGCCGCTGTTCGCCCGCATCCGGGCGAGCCGCCCGTAGACGGTGAGCGTCCATTCGCGTTTGCGGAGCCGGTTCGCGACGCGCGAGCCGCCCTGCACGTAGGGGCTCTCCAGTGCCGCGTTCACCTCGCGGGCGGCCTCGGCCTCGCCGAAGTCGTTCTGCACCAGCACCGCGCGGATCGCCTCCGGCGGGTTGCCGAGGAGCAGGTTCTCGGCGATCCAGCGGCGCCACTGCTCGATGGGAGGGGCCACGGTGTTCCTCCTTCAACGCTTGAACGGGGTGGGGTCGGGCCGGGGTCAGCCGGTGGCGGCGGCCCCGGAGCGGGACGGTTCGGGCAGCACCGGCGGGCAGCTGATCTCCGCGAACGGGATGCAGGTGGCGCCGAGGGTGACGCGGAGGAGGTTCTCCGGGCCCGACACGGTCCCGGAGAACAGCGGGTCGAGGTCCTCGGCGGCGCCGCAGCCCGCGAACGGCGGGATGGCGAACGTCCCGTCGAGCACGCCGCCCTCCAGGATGTTGGTCATCTTCCCGGTGAGCCGGAGGTCGGCCGGGACCTCGGTGCGGCAGCGGTCGCCGACGTCCAGCGGCGTGCCCTTCACGGTGACGTCGTAGATGCGGATCGACATCTTCATGTGCGCGTTGACGGTCTGCACGCCCGTCTGCAGGTCGGTGATCGCCTCAACGGAACCGTAAACCGGTTCGCCCGGTTTCAGGGGCGCCTGGGTGAGTTCCATCGTGGCGGTCGTGGGCATGAGGCCGAACGTCAGGAACGTCGACCGCGACCGCAGCGGGGAGACGAACCGCTGCCGCAGCTCCGCGCCCGTCGAAGTGATCTTGTAGATGACGTTGGTGAGGGCCGGGTCGGCGAACTCGGGATCGTTGACGATCGTCGCGCCGTCCAGCTTCGTCACGTTCGAGAACCCCGACAGGTAGATGCAGCCCGACATCCACGTCGTGTCCGGGCCCTCGTAGGTGCCGCACTCCTCCGGCGTCTCGCCCGGCGGCTCCTCGGCGGGCGGTGCGGCGGCGCGCGGCGCGGCGGGCGCGTCGCGCGCGGGCGCGGCGGACGCCCCCGGACCGGCGGCCGGGGCCCCGGGCCGCACCGGGACGGTCGCGAGCGCGACGTCCCGCCCCTCGGCCGGCTCGCAGGTGACCGCGACCGGCTCCGCGCCCTCGGGCGTCCGGCCCGCGGCGTCGCGCGGGTCGAGGTTCAGGGTGAGGGCGGCGGCGGTGAACACGAGGTCGCCGGCCGCGGCGGGCGTCACCGGCGGGACGTCCCCGGACGCCTCGAGCACCAGGTCCGCGCCTTCCGCGAGAGGCACCGCCGGCGCGGCCAGCCCCGCCCAGGTCACCGGCGCGGACGTGCCGTTCTGCGCGGCGGCGACCGCGAGCGCGGCCGTCCCCGCGACGGACGCGGCGTCCGGAGGCAGGCCCGCGGCCGCGACGGCGTCCGCCGGGATCGTCGCGGTGACGGTCGCGCGGCCCGGCCGGACGGGCTCCCCCGCCGTCCCGCCCGCCGGGAAACCCGCACGGACGCGGACGTCCACGGCCCGCGACGTCCCGGACGGGAACGCGCACGCGTACCGCAGCGTCGCGTCGGTCTCGACCGCGCGCGCGGGCGCGGCGCCGCCGCCCGCGGTCACCGCCCCGGCCACGACGGCGGCGAGCGCGACCGCCGCCGTCGTCCCGCGAACCCGAATCGTCATGTGCGCACACCTCGCATGCAGGTCAGCTCCAGCCGGGAAGCCACAGGCGCGCCTGCCGCGCGGGCTCGGGGAGCGGTTCGGCCGTCAGGATCGGATGCAGGTGGTACAGGTTCGCCGCGGCGACCAGGACGAACACGGCGCCCGCGACGCGCGCGGTCACGGGCAGGGCCGCGTGGAGCCGCTGGGCCAGCAGGACGAGCGCGAGGACGGCGAACGGCAGCATCGGCAGCGTGTACGTGGAGTACATCGTGCGGTCGTCGAGCGCGTTCGGGAACCACGGCAGCCAGCACGCGAGGTAGCCGCCGACGACGGCGGCCGCCCGCCAGTCCCGGACGAACGCGGCGACGGCGATGAGCGCGGCGATCGCCGCCCACCAGATCGCGGGCGTCCCGACGTGGGCGATCTCGGCCGCGCACGGGTCCGCGCCGCAACCGTCCGACGCCGACCGGTACATGACGGCCGGATGCCCGAGCCACGGCCATTCCCACGGCCACGACTGCGCGGGGTTCGGCTCGGTGACGCCCGCGTGGAAGTCGAGCGTCATCGCGTGGTAGTGCCACAGCGACCGGATCGGGTCGAGGAACGACGGCCACACGCCGCTCGGGTGGTACTCGGCCCAGTCCCGCTGGAACCCGGGGACCCGGCGCCCGAAGACGGCCTGCTGGAGGCCCGTCCCGGACGCGAACCAGCCCCACCAGCTCGCCAGGTAGACGGCGCCCGCGACCACCCAGAACTGGACGAACGCCAGCGGGACGTCGAGTTTCGCCGTCGCCCGCCAGGGACGTTCGGCGCCCGCGTCCTTACGCGCCTTCCGGTCCCACAGGATCACCAGCACCCACAGGAACGCGACCACGTAGACGGCGGACCACTTCGTCGCGCAGGCGAGGCCGAAGCAGAGGCCGGCGGCGAACCGCCACCGGCGTCCGAGGAACCGGCCGGCGCCGCCGGCGAGCGCGGCGCGCGTCCGGTCGCGGTCGACGACGAGGCACGCGAACCCGGCGACGAGCCACAGCAGCAGGAACACGTCGAGCATCGCGAGGCGGCTCGACACGAGCCACGAGCCGTCGAGGGCGACGAGCAGGCCCGCCGCGCAGCCGAGGACGGTCGACCCCGTCATCCGGCGCGCGGTGCGGGCGAGGATCAGCACGGTGAGGACGCCGGCGAGCGCCGCCGCCGCGCGGAACCCGAACGGGCCGGTGCCGAGCAGCGCCATCCCGGCGGCGATGAACCACTTGCCGAGCGGCGGGTGCGCCGCCCACTCGCCGCCGCCCGCGAGGCCCGCCTCCGGGTGACCGGAGAGGAAGTGCAGGTCGGCCGGGTGCCCCTGCCGGTCGGCGTTCCAGTTGTGCTCGACGCCGAACTGCAGCAGCGACCACGCGTCCTTCGCGTAGTACGTCTCGTCCCAGACGAGCGCGTGCGGCTCGCCGAGGCGGTGGAACACCAGCGCCCCGGCGAGGGCCGACACGAGCAGCGGGCCGATCCGGTCCCACGGGAGGCCGGTCAGGGCCGCCCGGCCTGGGAGAAGGCGCACGGCGTGGCGAGACCGTCGCGGCTCGTCGTCCGCGCGTCCGGTCTCGTCCAGTTCTGCCGAGGCGGTCAACGTCAGCCCACCTTTCGCCACGGTCCCGGCCGGGGGCGCGGCCCGGCCGGGAGTTCAGGACCGTAACGAGCGGCGAACCACCGGATAAATCGAGTTCACGACGAAGAAAGCCACCGCATTCCGCAGTGAAGTGATGACCTCGGCGCGTTCATCGAGAAGTTGTCGTCCGGAGACAATTTTCGGCGGCCCCGGGTGTCGTCGGGTGCACACCACGCCCGCGTCACGCCGCGCACAACCGCGCACCCGGACCGGCCCCCGTTCCACCGTCCGCGCCGTTGTGCTCCTGACCTCCTTCGCAAGACCCCGCGACGGAGATCGCTGCTCGCCGTTCTTGTAACCGGCTGAGCAGTGGTCTTCGCGTTTTGTTCCCGCGCCTTACAGAAACCGCGCGGCCACCGTGCGTACGGTCGGGGACCACGGCCGGAGAGCCGGCCGCCCGGAACGGTGACGGAGGTGTGCCCGTGTCCAGAACCGTCGAAGCCGCAGGCCCCGCCGAGCGGGCGGGGCGGGTCCCGCCACGGCTCGCCCGGATCATGCGGCCCGAACTGCCCAGCCTCGCCGGGGAGATCATCACCGAGATCCGCCGCGGCATCCCCGCGTACGCGCGGCCGCTGGACGGCCCGTACGGGCAGGTGCTGCGGCTCAGCGTGGAGCACAACCTCGCCGCGTTCGTCGACCGCGTCGCCGCACCGCCCGGCGCGTCCGAGGCCGGGACGCGCGGCGACGGCGACCTCGCCCGGACCGCCCGCATGCTCGGCCAGTACGAGGCCCACGAGGGCCGCACCCTGGACACCCTGCAGGCCGCGTACCGGATCGGGGGGCAGGTCGCGTGGCGGCGGGTCATGAAGGTCGCGCCGCGCCACGACATCTCCTCGGCCGTCATGTCGCGGCTCGCCGACGCCCTGTTCAGCTTCCTCGACGAGCTCGCGGCGCTGTCGCTGGAGGGGTACCTGGAGGCCCGCGAGCGGCCGATCCCGGCGCTGGACGAGCGGCGCCGCCGGCTGCTGCGGCGCGTCCTCGAGCACGCGCCGCACGAGACGTCCGAGATCCAGCACGCCGCGCAGGCCGCCGGGTGGACGGTGCCGGACGACGTCACGCTCGTCGCCGTCGAACCCGAGTCGCGGTGCGTGTGGACGGCGCTGGACGACGACGTCCTCGCCGACCTCGAGACCGATACGCCGCACCTGCTGATCCCCGGCCCGTTCACGCGCGAGCGCCGCGCGATGCTGGACGCGGCGGTGCCGGGCCGCCGCGCCGCGGTCGGCCTGACGGTCCCGGTGCTCCAGGCGGCCGACTCGCTGCGCTGGGCGCGCCGCGGCCTCGACCTCGCCCTGGACGGGGTGGTCGACGACCGGGTCGTCCACTGCGAGGACCACCTGGTCACGCTGTGGCTGTTCTCCGACCCGGCGCTGGTCGAGCAGCTCACCCGGCGGCGGCTCGGGATCCTGGACGGGATGACGCGGGGGCAGCAGGACCGGCTGACCGAGACGCTGCGGACGTGGCTCGTCACCCGCGGCACCGCCGCCGAGATCGCGGCGGAACTGCACATCCACCCGCAGACCGTCCGGTACCGGATGCGCAAGATCGAGCAGACGTTCGGCACGGCGCTGGCCGACCCGGAGACCCGCTTCGGCATCGAGGTGGCGCTGCGGGCCGCCCACCTGCGCGCGGCCTCCGCCCGCACCCGCTGACCGGCGCCCGGGGAGTCTGGGAGGATCGGGGCGTGCCCCTTTCCTCCCGATTCACCGTCCGGGCGGCGGTGCCCGGTGCCGCGCTCGCCGCGCTCCTCCCGTTCGCGGCCGGGTGCGGCTCCGAGGAACACGCCCGGCCGGACGCCGCCGCCGCGCCCGTGCCTCCGGCCTCGCGGGCGCCGCACGTCCCGTCCGTCCCGCCGCTGCCGGTGCCGGAGACCGCGCGGACGGATTGCTCGCCGGACGGCGTCCGGCTGGAGGCCCGCGAACCGGACGCGGCGACGGGACTGCGCGGGATGCGGGTGACGCTCGCGAACTGCGGCGACGCGCCCCGGCGGCTGGACGGCTACCCGGCGCTGCGCGTCCTCGACGAGGCGCGCGAGCCGTTCGAGGTGCGGGTCGTCGAGGGGACGGCGAGCGTGCCCGATCCGGGCCCGAAGCCGATCACCGTGCGGCCCGGCGGGTCCGCGTCGGCGGTCGTCGTGTGGCGCAACACGGTGACCCACGGGACGAACGTGAACGGCACGTTCCTCGAGGTCGCCCTGGACGACGGGCACCGCCCGCCGCCCCTGCGCGTCCCGGGCGGGCTCGACCTCGGCACGACCGGCCGACTGGAAGTGACCGCCTGGTCGCTAGCGTGACACCCGCCGGTCGTGCGGCACCGTCCACTGCCCGTCGGGCCGCACCCCGACCGGACGGACGCCCCGCGGCGCGGGCCGCAGCGGCCACCCGGCGGGCGGCGGGCTCTGCGGGACGCCCG
>NZ_JBHTJA010000181.1:0-8041 GCF_042675525.1 Actinomadura sediminis | reverse complement strand
GGATCGATAAAGGCACTGGCTTTTAACACGCTGTTGAGTTCTCAAGAAACGGACACCCACCGCGCTCGGCCCGCTCTCGCGGCCCTCGCTCCGGGGCAACCCTTCTAACTTACCAGACTCGCTTCCCGTGTCAAGCGGACCGATCAAGATCGATTCGTTCGACGGAGGCTCGCCCGTCCCGCGTAACGACATCGCAGACCTGGAGCCTGCTCGATCGTCTCGTGGGATCGCCCTGCGGGCCGGCCGCCGTGTCGGCGTCCTGCATCCCGTTCCGGGCGTGTCAGGCCATCGTACATCAGCCCGAGCGTGACTCGAACCGGTTTTCCGTGACCCGACGTCCCCGGGGCCGACCGCCTTGCGGCGTTCTGCATCCCCTCGGGGCAGGAAGAACATTAGAGCGCCCTTGCCGACCCGTCAAACCGGGCCCTCGCGCCACTCTCTCCGACAATGCTCTCGGAGGCCCATTTCTTCCCGTCATCACCCCAGTTCACAACCTATGTGCGCGAGGTCACGCTTGGGGTACCGTCACAGGCCCGTGCCCCGAGCGTCCCGTTCACCGGCGGTTCGGACGGTCGGGCGGTGCGGGCCCGCGGTCCGGCCCGGCAGGGAACCGGCCGGAGTGAGGAGGAGCGCCTCGTGAGTGTGTCCGTCGGAATCCGCGCTTCGGCAGAACGTCTGGTGGTCGCGGCGACCATGGGGCCGACGATCCACGACGTGCACGCCTGGCGGCTGAAGGTCGTGCCCGGGCTGATCGAGGTCCACGCCGATCGCGGCAGGTTCCGCCCTACGGACGATCCGGGCGGGCGCGGGCTCCATCTCGGCAGCGGCGCGGTCCTGGTGAACCTGAGGCTCGCCGCCGCGCAGCTCGGGCACGTTCCCGTCGTACGGCTCCTGCCGGACGGCGAGCGGCCGACGCTCCTGGCGACCGTCCGGCTCGTGGGGCGGCATCGCGCGACCCGCGACGAGCGGCTGCTCTATGCGGCGACGCTGCGCCCGTTCACCCCGCCGGTCGCGGGGAGCCGTCCCTCGGCGGCGGTCCTCAACGAGCTCGGCGAGGCGGCACGCCTGGAGGGCGCGACGCTCCACGTCCTGGCGGCCGGTGCCGGCGACGGGGTGCGGCGGGCGCTGCTGACGACGCGGGGCGACTCCCCCGCGGAGTGGCTGCGGGCCGGGCAGGCGCTGCAGCGGGTGATGCTCGCCGGGACGGTGCGGTCCGTCTCCACGTCGTTCGCGTACGGGAGGCACGGTCTCCCCCACGTGGCGGATCCGATGGAACCGGGCGAGGTTCCGCAGGTGTCGGTCACGTTCGCCGGGGCCGGTCCCGCGCGGCTATTCGAGGCGGCGGTAGGCGGACAGGACGAACGAGAGGGGCACCGCGAGCGGGTCGGGTAGTGGTTCGAGGCGTTCCCGGAGGGACTCTTCCGGCACGTGGTGCGCGCTGGGCCCCATCCCCACGAGGGTGGTGATCTCCTCGTGGGAGAGGACGGCCTCCGCGTCCAGGCGCTCGCGGCCGTCCGGCTTGAAGTAGCCGGCCAGCGCCGCGTCGGTGCGCTCGATCTTGTGTTCGTCGATCGAGATCAGTCCGAGCGACTCCACGAGCGGCCCGAGGTGGCCCGGTGAGGGGGTCACGGCGAACAGCGGCCCGTCGGGGCGCAGGACGCGGTGGAACTCGGCGGCGTTGCGGGGGGCGAAGACGTTGACGACGACGTCGGCGGCGCCGTCCCGCATCGGGAGCGGGCGCCACAGGTCGGCGACGACGGCGCCGGCGCGCGGGTGGGCCTTGGCGGCGCGGCGCGCGGCGTGCTTGGAGATGTCGATCGCGAGGCCGACCGCGCCGGGCGTCCGGTCGAGGACGCCGGCCAGGTAGTACCCGGTGCCGGCGCCCGCGTCGAGGACGCAGCCGGGACCGTCCAGGGTCCCGGCGACCGTCCGGGCGAGCCGGTCGAGGAGCGGGGCGAAATGGCCCGCGCTCAGGAACGCGGCGCGGGCCCGGACCATCTCCGGGGTGTCGGCGGTGCCGGGGCGGGCGTTGCCCGGGAGCAGGTTCGCGTAGCCCTGCCGTGCGATGTCGAAGGCGTGTCCGGACGGGCAGTGCAGCCGGCCTTCCGTCATCGCGAGGTCCGCTCCGCACACGGGGCACACCAGGTATGGCACGACATCGACGAGCATCCGTCCATCATCGTCCATCCACCGGGCGGAACGGGCGGCGCGGCGGGCTTCTTTGCCATCGTGCCGCCGCGGATTCGATCAAGCGTCCCCGTTCCGTCACCCGGTGGGCGTCCCGCTCGTCACCCGCGCGGGACGCGCGGGCGAGCCCGGTGGGGAACGGTCCTGCGAGCCCCGCCGTTCCACCGGCACGTGGCCGGCTTCACCCTCGTCAGGACTTCATCCGGGCGCGGACGTCGTCCATGTCGAGGCCGCGGACCTGCTCGATGACGTTCTCCAGGACGGGTTCGGGCAGCGCCCCGGGCTCCGCGAAGACGATCACGCCGTCGCGGATGGCCATGAGCGTGGGGATCGAGGCGATGCGGAACCGCTCCGAGAGCTCGGGTTCGGCCTCGGTGTCGACCTTGCCGAACACGATGTCGTCGTGCTTGCCCGACGACTTCTCGTACACGGGGGCGAACTGGCGGCAGGGGCCGCACCAGGACGCCCAGAAGTCGACCAGCACGATCCCGTCGCCCTGGGCCACCTCGTCGAAGTTGTCCACGGTGAGGTTCACGGTCGCCATGTCGGATTCTCCTCAGTCGGGGTATCAGGTCCGTAGAGCGGCTTACAGCCTCGGAGTATTCCCCGCCGGGAATCACAGAGCGGTAATTAGCGTTGTCCCCGTAGGGAGATCGCACCGGAGAAGGGTCAGGATGGCTGCAACCCGTACCAAGGGCGACAGGGTCGACGTGACCGACAAGGACCTTGTCGGGGCGTACCTCGACCGGATCGGCCGAACCCCCCTGCTTGACGCGGAGGAAGAGGTCGACCTGGCGAAGGCGATCGAAGGGGGCCTGTACGCCGAACAGCTCCTCGAGGAGGGGAACGTGCCCGAGGGCGTGTCCCGCGAGGAGCTGGAGGAGTTGACCGCGGCGGGGCTGCGCGCGAAGCAGCGCTTCGTCGAGGCCAACCTGCGGCTCGTGGTCTCGATCGCCCGCAAGTACCCGACCGATTCGTTGCCCCTCATCGACCTCATCCAGGAGGGGAACCTGGGGCTGATGCGCGCGGTGGAGAAGTTCGACTACCGGCGCGGCTTCAAGTTCTCCACGTACGCGACGTGGTGGATCAGGCAGGCGATCGGGCGCGGGCTGAGTCACACGGCCCGCACGATCCGGTTGCCGGTCCACGTGGAGGAGGAGCTTTCCCGGTTGCGGCGCGCCGAGCGGCAGCTGGGCCGCGAGCTGGGCCGGGAACCGACCCGGGAGGAGCTCGCGGGGGCGCTGAGCGCCGACGCCGAGCATGTGGACGAGCTGCTGCGCTGGCGGCGGGACCCGGCGAGCCTGGACGCGACCGTCGACGACGCCGGCGAGACGCCGATGGGCGACCTGCTGGAGGATCCCGACGCCGTCACGCCGGAGGCGGAGATCCTCGCGCTGGACGACATCGAGGGTCTCGGGCGGCTGCTGGACCGGCTGCCGGAGCGGGAGGCCGCGATCCTGCGGGCCCGGTTCGGGATGGACAGCGGCCAGCCCCTGTCGTACGCGCAGATCGGCGCCCGGTACGGCCTGAGCCACAACCGGGTGCGGCAGATCACCGACCGGTCGCTGCGGCGCCTGCGGCAGCTGGCGAACGAGACGGACCTGAGCGGCCGCCGGGCGCTGGTGGGCGCGCAGGCCGCGGCGGACGGCCCCGCCCGGGCCGGCGCCGGCATCCGCGCCGCGTGAGCGGCGGCCGCGGGCCCGCACGACGGTCCGGACACCTCGCACCGGGCGGTCCCGAGAAGGGGCCGCCCGGTTCGCTTTTCCGGATGTCGGCCGACGCCGGTCCGGGCGGATGGCCCCGCCGCGCCGGACCGTGCCATAGCCTTTCCACGTGAGTACTTCCACCGCCTCTGGGGATCTGGACGCTTGGCGCTCCCTCCCCGCCCTCCAGCAGCCCGAATGGGACGATCCGGACGAACTCCGGGCGGTCGCGGCCGAGCTCGCCGCGCAGCCGCCGCTCGTCTTCGCCGGTGAGTGCGACCAGCTCAAGGCCCGGCTCGCGGACGTGGCGCGCGGCGAGGCGTTCGTCCTGCAGGGCGGCGACTGCGCCGAGACGTTCGAGGGGTCGAACGCCGACGCCGTGAAGAACAAGCTGAAGACCCTGCTGCAGATGGCGGTCGTGCTCACCTACGCCGCCAGCGTCCCGGTCGTGAAGATCGGGCGGATGGCGGGGCAGTTCGCCAAGCCGCGGTCCAAGCCCGTGGAGGTGCGCGGCGGCGTCGAGCTGCCCGCGTACCGGGGCGACGCCGTCAACGGGTTCGCGTTCGACGCCGAGTCGCGCCGCAACGACCCGCGGCGGCTGCTGAAGGCGTACCACTGCTCGGCGGTGACGCTGAACCTGTGCCGGGCGTTCACCAAGGGCGGGTACGCCGACCTGCGGCAGGTGCACACCTGGAACCGCGACTTCGTGCAGCAGAGCCCGGCCGGGCGCAGCTACGAGCGGCTCGCGGGCGAGATCGACCGGGCGCTGACGTTCATGAAGGCGTGCGGGGCGAACCCCGACGAGTTCCACGGGGTGGAGTTCTACTCCAGCCACGAGGCGCTGCTGCTGGAGTACGAGCGGGCGCTGACCCGGATCGACAGCCTGAGCGGCCGTCCGTACGACGTGTCGGCGCACTTCCTGTGGATCGGCGAGCGCACCCGGCAGCTGGACGGCGCGCACGTGGAGTTCCTCCGGCACATCAGCAACCCGATCGGGGTGAAGCTGGGCCCGACGACGTCGGCGGACGACGCGCTGGCGCTGATCGACAGGCTGAACCCGGACGGGGAGCCGGGGCGGCTCACGTTCGTCACCCGCATGGGCGCGGGCAAGATCCGGGACGCGCTGCCGCCGCTGATCGAGAAGGTGCACCAGAGCGGCGCGCCGGTGGCGTGGGTGTGCGACCCGATGCACGGCAACACGTTCGAGGCGCCGAGCGGGCACAAGACGCGCCGTCTGGACGACGTCCTGGACGAGGTCGCGGGTTTCTTCGAGGTGCACCGGGCGCTCGGCACGCACCCGGGCGGGATCCACATCGAGTTCACCGGGGACGACGTGACCGAGTGCGTCGGCGGCGGTCACGGGCTCGTCGAGGACGATCTGCACCAGCGGTACGAGACGGCCTGCGACCCGCGGCTGAACCGCGGGCAGTCGCTCGACCTGGCGTTCATGGTCGCGGAGCTGTACCGCAAGTCCGTCTGACCCCGAGCGCGCGCCCGGTCGTCCCCGTGCGGGGCGGCCGGGCGCCGTCGTGCCGGGGGGTCGTGCCGGGGGCGTGCCGGGGTTTCCGTCAGATGCTGACCTCGGCCCAGACGACCTTGCCGCCGGTGACGGGGTCGGCGCCCCAGGACGTGGCGAACCGGTCGACGATGAACAGGCCGCGGTGCGACTCGTCCAGGGGGCCGGGGACGGTGAGGCGGGGGAGCTGGGCGGCGCGGTCGCGGACCTCGACGCGGACGCGGCCGGCACCGCGCAGCAGCCGCAGCTCCAGTGCCGTCCCGGCGTGCCGGACGGCGTTGGCCACCAGCTCGGCCACGATCGCGGTGACGAGTTCCTCGCGTTCCATGAGGGCCCATGTGCGCATGGTGCGGGCGGCGAGGCGGCGCGCGTACTCGACCGCCTCGGTCTGCGGCGCCGCGCGCAGCGTGGTCTCGGTCATCGGGTCGGTCACTCCGCCCGCTCGCCGTTCTGCATCGGGTCCCGTTCCGTCATGTCCCGAACTCCCGTGTGCCGGTCACCGTCCGCCGTCGGACGCCGTCTCCTCCGCCGTGTCCTCCATGAGGAACCGGTCGAGGCCGGTCGTGCGCAGGACGTTCTCGACCCGTCCGTAGGCGCCGGTGACGGTGAGAGTGGCGTTCTGCACGCGCGCGTGCTTGTACGCGCGGACGAGAACGTTCAGGCCGGACGAGTCGCAGAAGTCGACCGCGGCGAGATCGACCACGACCGCCCGCTCCCCCGCGTCCACGAGTTCGGTCAGCCGTGAGCGCAGCTCGTCGGAGGAATTCAGGTCGATGGAACCGCGCGCGGTGATCGTCGCGCGGCCGTCCTGTCGTGTCGTGTGCAAGGCAAGCCCCACGCCACCCCACCTTACCGAT
Organism: Actinomadura sediminis; assembly: GCF_042675525.1. Lineage (NCBI taxonomy): Bacteria > Bacillati > Actinomycetota > Actinomycetes > Streptosporangiales > Thermomonosporaceae > Actinomadura > Actinomadura sediminis. Next base: position 1,778 of record NZ_JBHTJA010000181.1, on the reverse strand, counting down.
CGTTGGTGTCCATCATGACGCCCGCAGAACTATCAGGGCAACGTCGTCGTTCGACGGCTCGGGGCCGAAGTCGCGCACCGCACGCTGGATGCGGGCGGCGACGGCTCCCGCGCTGAGCCCGGTGCAGCCGGCCAGCAGCCGCTCGAGCCCGTTCCCGTCGCCGAGCAGGCGGCCGCCGGAGCGTCGCTCGGTGACTCCGTCGGTCACGCACAGCAGCACCTCCCCGCGGCGGAGTTCGACCGTATCGGTATGGAAGCCGACGTCGTCGAACACCCCCAGCAGCGGCTGCGACGAGGCGGCTTCGCGCACGTCGCCGTCCGGGTCGAGGATCAGCGGCGGCGGGTGCCCGGCGCTGGAGAGCCGGATGGTGACGCCGTCGCGGGCGCGGCGGGCGGTGATCTCGCCGTGCAGGAGGGTGAGCAGCCGCCCGCGCTCGCCCTCGGCGAGGATGAGCCGGTTGAGCCGGCCGAGCACGTCCGGGACGGACATGTCCTCGGCGGCGAGGATCCGCAGCGCGGTCCGGGCCAGGCCGGTGACGGCGGCGGCCTCGGGGCCGGTGCCGCACACGTCGCCGATCGCGAACCGCCAGCGTCCGGACGCGGGGTCCTCGAGCGGGCCGCCGCCGGGGCCGCTCTCGAACACGTCGTAGAAGTCGCCGCCGACCTCGCTGCCCTCCCCCGCGGGCTCGTACACCACGGCGACCTCGAGGCCGGGGATCTCGGGGATGGCGGGCGGCAGGAGACTGCGCTGCAGGGCGCTGCTCATGGCGGTCTGCGCGGAGAACAGGCGCGCGTTGTCGACGGCGAGGGCGGCGCGGCGGCTGAGTTCCTCGGCGAGCTCGATCGCGCTGCGGGCGAAGCGGTCGCCGGCGGGGCGGCCGATGAGGATGGTGCCGATGCGCCGCCCGCGCGCGATCAGCGGGAACGCGTAGACCTGGTCGGCGGCGGTGTCGCCGGCGGCGGCGCGGACGTCCGCGGGCGCCTCGGCGAAGCCGTGCCAGGGGCCGGGGACGTCCATGGCGGGGGCGGGCCCGGCCGCGTCGAGCAGGGCGCGCAGGCCGTCGGCGCGGTTCTCGTCGGCGTGCCACACGTAGGCGAGGCGGGCCGGTTCGGCGTCGGCGTCGGTGTAGACGGCGCACCAGGTGGCGAGCCGGGGCACGACGAGCTGCGCGACGAGCGCCATCGTGCGTTCCTGGTCGAGGGTGCCGGCGAGCAGGTCGCTGGCCTCGGCGACGAAGCTGAGCCAGCCGCGCCAGGACCGTTCCAGTTCACCGACCCGGGCCTTCTCCAGGGAGAGCGACAGTTCTTCGGCGAGCCGTCCGGTCCGGGCCGCGTCGGCCTCGGTGAAGCGGTCCGGGGCGGTGGAGACGGCGACGAGGAGGCCGGTGAGGCGGCCCTGGGACTCCAGCGGCGCCGCGGTGACCGACCGGGCCCGCAGCGCGACGGCGATCGGGTCGGCGGCGTCCGCGGCGACCCAGTGCGATCCGGCGCGGACGGCGGGCGCGAGCCCGGCGACCGACAGCTCGCCGAGGGGGATCTCGGCGGCGGTGCCGCCGGACGCGCCCATGACGAACCGTCCGTCGCGCTCGGTGAGCAGGATGGCCGCGCCCTCGGCGCCGAGCATCTCGCGGACGGCGGCGACGCCGTCCTGCATGGATTCGACGGCGGCGGGCGAGCGGAGCAGCCGGGCGCCGTCCGCGGGGACCTCGCCGACGCCCTCGCCGGCGACGCGCGCGTCCGCGGCCCCGGCGGCCTCGGCCACCGGGTCCGCCTCGTGGG
>NZ_JBHTJA010000180.1:0-8046 GCF_042675525.1 Actinomadura sediminis | reverse complement strand
GTCGCCGCCGCCCCCGCGGCCCCGGGCGCCCCCGGCTCGGTGGCCGCCCAGCTCGCCGAGCGGCTCGGGGCCCGCAGCGCGGGCGCCTACCTCGACGGCTCCGAGCTCGTCGTCACCGTCACCGACGCCGCCGCCGCACGGACCGTCCGCGCGGCGGGCGCGCGGCCGAAGACGGTCGAGCGCAGCGGCGCGGACCTGAAGGAGGTCATGGCCGAGCTGAAGCGGGACGCGTCCATCCCCGGCACCGCGTGGGCGATCGACCCCGCGTCCAACAAGGTCGTCCTCACCATGGACGGCACCGTCAAGGGCGCGAACCTGGAGAAGGTGCGGAGCGAGGCCGCCGAGCACGGCGCGGCCGTCCGCACCGAGCGGGTCGCCGGCGAGTTCCGCATGTTCACCGCCGGCGGGCAGGCCATCTACGCCGGCGGCGGCCGCTGCTCGCTCGGCTTCAACGTCCGCAGCGGAAGCACCTACTACTTCCTGACGGCCGGGCACTGCACCGCCATGGGAACGACCTGGACGGACGGCAGCGGGCGCACCCTCGGCCGCACCGTCGCCAGCAGCTTCCCCGGCAACGACTACGGCGTCGTGCAGTACACGTCGACGCCGCAGGACACGCGCGGCACCGTCCACCTGTACGGCGGCGGCACGCAGGACATCACGCAGGCCGGGAACGCGACGGTCGGCCAGACCGTCAGCCGCAGCGGCAGCACCACCGGGCTGCACCGCGGGCGGGTCACCGCCCTCAACCAGACGGTCAACTACCGGGAGGGCAGCGTCAGCGGCCTCATCCGGACGACCGTGTGCGCCGAGCCGGGCGACAGCGGCGGGTCGCTGTTCGCCGGGTCGACCGCGCTGGGCCTGACCTCGGGCGGCAGCGGCAACTGCACGTGGGGCGGCACCACGTTCTTCCAGCCGGTCACCGAGCCGCTGTCCCGGTACGGGCTGAGCGTGTACTGATCCGGGCGGTCCCCGCTAGCCCGCGGGGACCTCGAGGGTCCGCAGGATCTCGGCGATGACGTCGGGCTGCCGGTCGGCCAGGTAGAAGTGGCCGCCCGGCAGCGTCCTGAGGGCGAACCGGCCGTCGGTGACCTCCCCCCATCCGGCGGCCTGGTCCGCCGTCACGTGCGGGTCGGCGTCCCCGACGATCGCCGTGACCGGGACGGTGAGCCGGACGCCGTCCCGGTGCGCGTACGACTCGATCAGCGCGAAGTCGTTGCGGACGTACGGCAGGACCAGTTCCCGCAGCTCCGGGTCCCGCAGGGCCTCGGCGTCGGTCCCGCCGAGCTTCACCATCTCGGCGACCACGCCGTCGTCGTCGCGGTCGGCGACCCGCTCGTCCCCCCGGTCGTGGGGCGGGCGGGCGCCGGACGCGAACAGGTGCACCGGGGCGCTCCCCCGCTCCTGCAGCAGCCGCGCCGCCTCGTAGGCGATCACGGCGCCCATGCTGTGCCCGAACAGCGCGGCCGGGCGGTCGGCGAGCGGCGCCATGGCGCCCGCGACGAGCCGCGCGAGCTGGTGCGCGTCGGCGACGAGCGGCTCGGCCATCCGGTCGGCGCGCCCCGGGTACTGGACGGCGTGCACCTCGACGGCGGGGCTGATCTCCTTCGCCCAGGTCCGGTAGAACACCGCCGACCCGCCCGCGTGCGGCAGGCAGAACAGCCGCATGGACGCCCAGGGGCGCGGCTCGGCGCAGCGGAACCAGCTCACGTGATCAACTCCTCCTCGTCCCGGCGCGGGACGGTGCGCGGGTCGTGCGGCAGCGGCCACGGCGCCGTCCGGGGGTCGGGGACGAGCTTGGGGGCAACGGTCTCCGCGGCCACCTTAAATCCCCGCCGCCGGTAGTTCGCCATCGCGTTGGGGTGGTCGAGGCTGCTGGTGCGCAGCCACACCCGCGTCGCGGGGCCGCTGTCCGGCGCCCACAGCTCGCCGCGCCGCCAGGCCCGGCGGACGCACTGCTCCACCAGGTACCCGCCGTAGCCGCGGCCGACGAACGCGGGCCCGAGCCCCACGAGGTGGATCTCGGTGTCGCCGCCGGGCTGCGCCTCGATCTCGAAGAACCCCGCGACGGTGCCCTCCGCCATCGCGATCCAGGTGCTCAGCTCGGCCCGCTCCACCCAGGCGCACCAGTCGGCGTGCGTCCAGCCGAACCGGTCGGTCCAGCAGACGCGGGCGCCGACCAGCGCGTACAGCGCCCGGTTGACCTCGGCGGACGGCCGCCCGGCCAGCGTGAACGTCATCTCGACGCCGGGCAGCGGCGCGGGCCGCAGGTCGGCGGCGTCGAGCATCTCCATCGTCCACTCGGTGACCGCGGGGACCGCGACGGCCTCTCCCGGGCTAGTCACCCATGGCCTCGATGAGGCTTTTGGGCCGCATGTCCGTCCAGTTCTCGTCGACGTAGGCGAGGCAGGCGTCGCGCGTGTCCTCGTCCTTCGCGACCGTCCAGCCGGCGGGGACCTCGGCGAAGGACGGCCACAGGGAGTGCTGGCCCTCGTCGTTGACGAGCACGAGGTACGTGCCGTCGGGGTCCTCGAACGGGTTCGTCATGTCATCCCTTTCCGTTCTCGCTGTGGAGTTTGTCGAGCCTGGCGGCGAGCACGGCGCCGATCTCGGCGGCGGGGCCGGGCTCCATCAGCAGGTGGTGGTCGACGTCGATCGGGTACTCCTCGACGCCGCCGTCGACGAGCGGGCCCCAGTTCGTCCGCCCGGTGGGCGAGCCGGCGGTGCGTCCCTTGAGCGCGGTGAAGAACACGACGTCGCCCCGGTACCGGCCGGGCCGGTACTCCTCGGCGTGCCGGAGCCCGTTCTCGTAGTTGCGGTAGACGTTGACGAGGTCGTCCTCACCGAGGGTGGCGAGGGCGTCGCCGCGCTCGGCGAGCACCGCCATGATCCGCGCGAGGTCCGGGTTCCCGTCCGCGGCGATCATCCCGGCGTCGATGCCGATGGCCTGCAGCAGCTCGGGCAGGATCTCGCGGCGCTCGGACTCGAGGTCCTGCCCGTGGTAGGCGTCGATGAGCGCCAGCATCCCGACCTCGTCGCCCGCGGCCTGGAGGCGGACGGCCATCTCGTAGGCGACGAGCCCGCCGAGCGACCAGCCCGCCAGATGGTAGGGCCCGGACGGCCGGACGGCCCGGATCTGCGCGAGGTAGTCGTCGGCCATCTCCTCGACGGACACGGGCGGCTCGCCGCGCGTGAACGCCCGCGCCTGGAGGCCGTAGACGGGCTGGTCGGGCCCGAGGTGCCGCTGGAACTGAAGGTATCCCCAGGCGAGGCCCCCGGCCGGGTGCACGAAGAACACCGGCGGCCGGGTCCCGGACGTCCGGATCGGGAGCAGCACCTCGAAACCGAGCCGGTCCCCGGGGTCGCCGACGCGGGTGAGCGCCTCGACGGTCTGGTGGGTGAACACGTCCCGGGGCGTCAGCTCGATGCCGGCCCGCCGCGCGCGGGACGCGAGCTTCAGCGCGGTGATGCTGTCGCCGCCGAGGTCGAAGAAGCTGACGTCCGCGCCGACCCGGTCGAGGCCGAGGACGCCCGCGACGATCTCCGCGAGCCGTTCCTCCTCGGGGGTGCGGGGGGCGCGCCCGGCGGCGGCGCGCCCGTAGTCGGGGGCGGGCAGCGCGCGGCGGTCGAGCTTGCCGTTGGGGCCGACGGGGAACGTGTCGAGCCGGACGAACGCCGCGGGCACCATGTACTCGGGCAGCCGGGCGGCGACGAACCGCCGCAGGCCGTCCGTCCCGTCCCCGTCCTCGCCCGGCAGGCCGGGGGCGATGACGTACGCGACGAGCGACTTCGCGCCGGGCGCGTCCTCGCGGGCGACGACGGCGACGTTCGCGACGGCGGGGTGCGCGGCGACCGCGGCCTCGATCTCGCCGAGCTCGATGCGGAACCCCCGCACCTTCACCTGGAGGTCGGCGCGGTCGACGTACTCGAGGGTGCCGCCGGGGCGCCACCGCACCAGGTCGCCCGTCCGGTACATGCGGCCGCCGGGCGGGCCGTACGGGTCGGCGACGTACCGTCCGGCGGTGAGGCCCGGGCGCCGCAGGTAGCCGCGGCCGAGCCCGGCGCCCGCGATGTACGCCTCGCCCACCACGCCGGGCGGGACGGGCCGCAGGCCCGCGTCCAGCACGTAGACGCGCGTGTCGTCGATGGGGCGGCCGAGCACGGCGGACGTCTCGGCCGGGTCCGCGAGGGGGCCGCGCAGCCCGGTGACGGTCGTGTAGGTGGTGGCCTCGGTGGGCCCGTACACGTTGCCGACCTCGGTGTCCGGGCAGGCGGCGAGGACCTTGCGGATCGCCGCCGGGGACCCGGCCTCGCCGCCGGTGAGCACCTCCCGGAGCCGCGCGAACGCCTGCGGGCGCTCGTCCGCGACCAGGTTGAACAGGGTCGTGGTGAGGAACAGGCCGGTCAGGTCGCCCTCCGCGATCAGCCGTTCGAGGGCGGCGCCGTCGAGATGGCCGGGCGGCGCGACGACGGCGGTGCCGCCGTGCAGCAGCGGCGTCCACAGCTCGTAGATCGACGCGTCGAAGGCGTGCGGCGAGTGCACGAGGACGCGGTCGTGGGCCCCGCCGCGCAGCCGCCCGTCCGTGGCGAGGTCGACGGCGTCGCGGTGCCGCAGCATCACGCCCTTCGGCACGCCCGTCGACCCGGACGTGAACAGCACGCACGCGAGCTGCTCGGGGTGGCACGGGACGCCGGGGTCGGTGCCCGGCTGCTCTGCGAGGACCGGGTCGTCGTCGAGGTCGAGGACGTGCGCGGACGTCTCCAGGTCCGCGACGCGCGCCCGCATCGGCGCGTTCACGACCAGGACGGGCGCGGCGACCTCGGCGACCGCCCAGGCGGTGCGCTCGGGCGGGTACCCGTGGTGGATCGGCGCGTACGCCCCGCCCGCCTTGAGGATCGCCAGGGACGCGACGGCGATGTCGGCGGACCGCTCCAGCAGCACGGCGACCGGCACGTCCCGCCCGACGCCGAGCCCGACGAGCCGGTGCGCGAGCCGGTTGGCGCGCTCGTCCAGTTCGGCGTAGGTGAGCGACGCACCGGTGTGCGGCGTCCGGACGGCGACCGCGTCCGGGGTCCGGGCGAGCCGGGCGGCGAACGCGCCGGTGACCGTGCGGGCGGGCCGGTCGGTCCGCGGGCCCTGCCAGCCGCGCAGGACGAGCGCGCGCTCCTCGTCGTCGAGGACGTCGATGAGGCCGAGCGGCAGTCCGGGCCGGTGCGCGATCGCGTCGAGGATCCGGACGAGCCGCCGCATCAGCCGTTCGGCGTCGTCGCGCGCGAACAGGTCGGTGCGGTGGTCGATCCGCAGCGACAGGGCCCGTCCGGGGACGGCGGCGAACGTCAGCGGGTAGTGGCTGGCGTCGTAGCCGTCCACGCCGTGCAGGGAGAGCCCGCCGAGGTCGGTGCCCGCGGCGTCCGGGTCGAACGGGTAGTTCTCCAGCACGGTCATGGTGTCGAACAGCGCCCGGCCGCCCGCGAGCCGCTGCACGTCGGCGAGGCCCAGGTGGTGGTGCGGCATCAGCGCGGCCTGCTCGTCCTGCAGCCGGGCGAGGGCGGCGGCGACGGTGTCGGCGGGACGGACGCGCACCCGGATCGGCAGCGTGTTGATGAACAGGCCGATCATCTGCTCGACGCCCGGCAGTTCGGGGGGCCGCCCGGACACCGCGGCCCCGAACACGACGTCCGTGCTGCCGGTGAGGCGGCCGAGCAGGACGCCCCACGCAAGCTGCAGGACGGTGTTGAGGGTGACGCCCTGCGCGCGGGCGCGCGCGCCGAGCGCGGCCGTCAGGTCCTCGGTGAGGCGGGTGCGGACCCGTCCCGGGGTCTCCGCGCCGGGTTCGGACGCACCGGGCGCGACGAGCGCGGGCTCGGTGAACCCGTCGAGGGCGCGCCGCCAGGCGTCCTCGGCGGCGGCCCGGTCCTGCTTCGCGAGCCACGCGAGGTAGTTCTTGTACGGGGCGACGCGCGGCATGCCGGTGTCGTCGCCCTTCGCCAGGTAGAGCGCGAACAGCTCCGTCTGGAGGACGGGCGTGGACCAGCCGTCCAGCAGGATGTGGTGGTTCGTGAACACCATGCGGTGAAGGTCGTCGCCCAGCCGGATGAGCAGGAACCGCAGCAGCGGCGGTTTCGCCATGTCGAACGGCCGGGCCCGTTCGGCGTCGGCGAGCCGCTTCGCCTCCGCCTCCCGGTCCGCCTCCGGGAGGCCGCTCAGGTCGGCGTCCCGCCAGGGCAGCCGCACCGTGCGCTGCACGACCTGGACCGGCGAGCCCTCCTTGCGCTGCCGGAACCCGGCCCGCAGGTTCGCGTGGCGGCGCAGCAGCGTCGCCGCGGCGGCCCGCAGCGCGTCGACGTCCAGCGGGCCGCGCAGGTCGAACACGATCTGCGCGGTGTAGACGTCGTTGCCCGAGTCGTAGAGGGCGTGGAAGAACAGTCCCTGCTGGAGGGGGGACAGCGGGAGGATGTCCTCGAGTTGCGACCTGCTCAATCGTCCTCCCATTCCCCGTCGAGCTCGGCGGCGAGCTCGTCGATCTCGTCCTGGCCGACGTCCACCAGCGACAGGTCGGACGGCGTGAACCCGCCGACCGGGCCCTCGGCGGCGCCGTCCACGACGTGCGCGACGAGGCCGCGCAGCGCCGCCGTCCAGCGCCCGGCCAGGTCGGCGATCGCGGCGTCGTCGAAGAGGTTCCCGGCGTAGGTCCAGGTGGCGGTCAGTTCGGGACCGTCCGGCAGGTCCCGGGTGTGGGCGTTCACCTCGATCGCGTGGACGAGCGCGAGCGCGTCGTCCTGCCCACCGCCCAGGGCGTCCGATTCCGCCTGCGCGGCCGGGCCCCAGTCGGCGGCCTCCGGGACGGCCGACCGGCCGAGGTAGTTGAACGCGACCTGCGGGTGCGGGCGCCCGGCGAGGCGCGCCGCCGCCGGCGGGTGGAGGTACCGCAGCAGCCCGAACCCGATGCCGTTGTCCGGGATTTCCCGAAGCTGCTCCTTCACCCGCTTCAGCGCGGTCCCGACCGCCTGGCCGCCCTCGCGGACGTCGGTCGGCTCCACCCAGCCGGCGTCGAGCCGCACCGGGAAGATCGACGTGAACCAGCCGACGGTCCGCGACAGGTCCACACCGGGCACGATCTCCTCACGGCCGTGGCCCTCGAGGTCGACGAGCACCGCCGTCTCGTCCGTCACGCCCCGGTCGCGCCGCCACTCGGCGACGGCCAGCGCGAGCCCGGTGAGCAGCACGTCGCCGACCCGCCCGTGGAACGCCGCCGGGACGTCCGCGAGGAGCGGCGCGGTGACGTCGGCGGGCAGGCCCACCGTGTGGTGGCGGGCGCCGCCGAACGTGTCGGCCGCCGGGTCCAGGGGGCGGGCGCCGAGCACGGGGTCGGGCGTCGCGAGGACGTCCTCCCACAGCGGCAGTTCGGCGGCGCGGGCGGGGTCGGACGCCTCGGCGGCGAGCCGCTGCGCCCACCGGCGGAACGAGGTCGGGACGGGGTCGAGCGTCCCCCCGGCCCACGCGGTGACGAGGTCGGGCAGCAGGATCCGCCACGACACGCCGTCCACGACCAGGTGGTGGAGGGTGAGCAGGAGGCGGCCCGAGCGGTCCGGCCCGGCGTCGAACCAGACGAGCCGCACCATCGCCCCGGTCGCGGGATCGAGCCGGTCGCGCGCGGCGCGCGCCTCGGCGGCGAGGACGGCCCGCAGCTCCGCGCCGTCCCGCCCGGCGACGTCCACGCGCCGGACGAGCGGCGCCGCGTCGACCGTCCCCCGCTCGGCGACCTCGAACTCGGCGCCGTGCACGCGGAGGCGCAGCATGTCGTGGTGGTCGATGACCGCGCGCAGCGCCTCGGTCAGTCTCGCCGTGTCGAGGGACGGCGGCACCTGGAGCAGCATGCGCTGGCTGTAGCCGGCGACCGGGCCGTCCAGCTCCCGGAACCAGTGCATGATCGGGGTCGCGGGGACCTGCCCGATTCCGGCGCCGGGCGGTTCGGCCTCGACCCGCTCGTCCTCCCCGACCGGACGCGCGACGGCGGCCAGCTCCTCGACGGTCTGGTGCTGGAA